>NZ_JBSFSA010000024.1:0-90127 GCF_053589515.1 Streptomyces sp. NPDC003327
CGGGGCCTTCGAGACCGGGACCGGGGCCGGTGCCGGGCGCGCACGGCGCACGGGGTCACCGCGCGCAGGTCACGGCCGGGGGGCAGGGGCGGTGATCCAAGGGGGAACTGTTGTCGGTTGGTCGCCGGTCGGTGCGGCGGCGGCCGGGAATGCGGGCGGGAGCGCGGTGGTGCGAGGCCCTCAGGCCGACGTGGTCGCCAGGGTGATCGTGCCGTCGGGTGCCGTCCCGATCCGCAGCTCGGTCAGGTCCGTGACGTACAGGTCGGGCTCGAGGGCCGCCGCGCGCGGGCCGACGCCCACGATGCGCATGCCGGCCGCCCGGCCCGCCCGGATCCCGGCCTCGGAGTCCTCGAAGACGACACAGTCCGCCGGGCCGAAGCCCAGCTCCGCCGCCCCCTTGAGGAAGCCCTCCGGGTCCGGCTTGCTCGCCCCGACGCGCTCGGCGGTCACCCGGGTCTCCGGCATCGGCAGCCCCGCCGCGCCCATCCGGGCCTGGGCGAGGGCCTCGTCCGCCGAGGTCACCAGGGCGTGCGGCAGCTCCGCGATCGCGGCCATGAAGGCGTGGGCGCCGCCGACGGGCACGACTCCGTCGAGGTCGGCGGTCTCCTCGGCGAGCATGAGGCGGTTGTCCGCGTGGTTCTGCTCCATGGGACGGTCGGGGAGGAGGACCGCCATCGTCGCGTACCCCTGGCGGCCGTGGACGACCTTGAGCACCTCGTCCCCGTCCAGGCCCTGCCGCTCCGCCCAGCGGCGCCAGCAGCGCTCGACGACGGCGTCCGAGTTGACGAGGGTGCCGTCCATGTCGAGAAGGAGGGCGCGGGCGGTGAGCTGTGCCGGGGTGCTGGCAGGCATCGGGGTCTCCAGAGGGGTGGTACGGAGAACGAAGCGGTCCCGCCCACCGGTCAGGGAGTGCGGGCGGGGCCACTTTGTTTTTCCACGATACAAAACCGGGGGCCGTCTTGGCCAACCCGGTCCGCATGCCGGTACCGCCGGCCCCCGCCCGTGACCGCCCGACCGCGACGCGGCCACCCTCCTCGGGGTTCCGGGCCGCGTCTCAGCCGCCCGTGTTCCGCTCCAGGACCTCGCGGGTGCGGGGGCCGTACACGCCCTCCGGGTCACCCAGGATGTGCATCCACACCTGGTAGAGCGCGACCGCGTCCCGCGTGTCCTCGTCGTACTTGCCGTTGATCCGGCCGTGGTAGACCCACGCGGCGGTCAGCCTGCGCTGGAGGTCGCGCACGTCGGGCCCGCTGGAGCCGAGGCTCAGGGTGAGGACCTTCTCCGTCTCCTCGGCGGAGGGCGTCGCCGTCGGCGTCGCGCTCGTCGGCGCGGCCGTGGTCGGGGGAGCCGATGTCGGGTCGGCCGGCGGGGCGGCCGGAGCGGTCGGGGCGCTCGGGCTCGCGGTGGCCCCGGTCGGCGTCGGCGTCGGGGAGGGAGAAGCGGAGGTCTCCGCCGCCGACGGCGACGAGGAACGGGGCTCGGGGCTCGCCGAGGAGGCGGAGGGCGTGGGGGAGGGCGGCGCCTCCGACACCGCGAGGTTCAGCGACGCGCTCGTCGTCACCTCGGGCACGGCAGCCCGGTCCTCGCCCTCGTCCCCGCCGCCGAGGACGGCCGCGGCGAACGCCGCCGTACCCACCACGGCCGCGGCGGCGACCAGCGCGACCGCGCCGCCGCGCCTCCGGTTCCTCCGCCGCCCGGCGCCGGGCTCCGGCTCCACGCCGCCCACCCTGCGCAGGAGCAGCGGCACGGTCTGATCGTGCCCGGCCTCGTGCCCGGCCTCGTGGCCGGCCTCGTGCCCGGCCTCGTGGCCGTCGTGCCCGGCCGCGTACCCGTCCGGGCAGCTGCCCGGCGCGCCGCCCCCGCCCCCGCCCCCGTACCCGTACCCGTACCCGTGGTCATTGTCGGGGTACGTCTCCGCGTACGAGTCGGGCCCCGGGGGCGGGGTGGCGGCGGCCGCGTCCTCCACCCGGATCGCCGTCAGCCGGGCCGTCGGCGGGTCCCGGTGGTGGTCGGGCGCCCCGGTGGCGTGGGGCAGGCCGGGACCGCCCGGCTCCTCCGGGCTGTCCAGCGTCACGTACGGCCGGATCCGCAACGGGTCGAAGTCCTCGGCCGCCGCCCTCTCCGCCCTCGCGCAGGCGCAGCCAGGTCTCTCTCCACCGCATTCAGGACATGCGTGTCCGGTCATGATGGGTTCCCCTCCCCGATGCAACTGCGAGTGATTATGCAGTCCGTCCCGACCGGGCAGGTGAACACACGTCCCCTTCCGCCCCCTTCGGCGGCCCATATGCGGACATACGCCACGGGGGTGGGGTTCTACAGCTCCTTGCCGTACCAGATCTCCATGTACGGGCCCGTGCAGTACGCCGGGATCTCCGCGTACCCGTTCCGTACGTAGACGGACCGCGCCTCGACCAGGTCCAGGCGCGTGTTGAGGACCACCCGGCGGGCGCCGAGGCCGCGGGCCGCGTCCTCCAGGCCGCGTACGAGGAGGTCGGCGCCGCCCTTGCCGCGGAACTCGGGGCGGATGAACACGCGGGTCAGCTCGGCCCGTTCGGCGTCGAGCAGGACGACCCCGCCGCAGGCGGCCGCCCTTCCGTCGTACCGCCCGACGAGGAACTGCCCGACAGGCGGCACGAGTTGACCCAGCCCCTCGGCGATCATCTCCTCGTCGTACTCGTCCTCGGGCACGACGCGCTGGTAGTAGCTGCCCGCGACGTCGCCGAAGTAGTCGCGGCGCAGGGCGGTGGCGTCCGGGGTGTCGACGCGCTCGGAGGAGAAGGTCCAGGTCATGCGCGCCATTGTGCGGCGCGCACGCCCCGGTGCGCAGCCGAGTTCTTCGGGGGTGCGGCTCGGCTCGTCCGCCTGGGCGGAGCGGGTCAGCCCTTGGGGGACGCCTGCTGCACGACCTCGAAGGACCACAGGGTCGAACCGGTCGCGGCCGGCCTCGGCCGCTCGCCGCCGCCCTCGCCCCCGCCCTCTCCGCCGGCCGTGCCCTGGTGGGCGGCCTTCATGGAACCGTCCATCCAGTTCTGGAAGTCCTCCTCGCTGCGCCACCGCGTGTACACGAGGTACTGGTCGGTGCCTTCCAGCGGCCGCAGCAGTTCGAACCACTCGAAGCCGTCGGAGCCCTCGACGGCCCCGGCGCGCGACGCGAAGCGCTGCTCCAGGACCTCGCGCTGCTCGGCGGGGACGGTCAGGACGTTGATCTTCACCACACTGGGCACATGACACCTCTCGGAAAGCGCGGGCCGGCACTGTGCCGAGCCTTGATCACGTACGGGCAGTGTCGTACATCCGACCGTCAAAGCGGCGTGAGGCGCTCTCCCCGCGCCCCGGAGGCCCGTCGGGCCGCGCGCTTCGAGTTGAGCGCGTCCTTGAGCGCCTGGCCGGCCGCGAACTTCACGACCGAGCCGAGGCGATCTCGATCGCCTCGCGGGCTCTCACCTGGGCGCGTCGGTCACGCGGGCGAGGAGCAGGCCGTCGTACCCCTTCGTGCCGACGGTCTGGACCGCCGTCGCGTCGAGGCGGGGCTCCCGGGCGATCAGGTCGAACATCGCGCGGGTGCCGGTGATCGCCGCGTCGTCGGGGTGCGGGGAGGCGACCGCGCCGCCCCGCACCACGTTGTCGACGAGGATCAGCGTGCCCGGCCGGGACAGCCGGAGCGCCCAGTCGACGTAGTGCGGGTTGTTGGCCTTGTCGGCGTCGACGAAGACGAGGTCGAAGGGGCCCGCGCCCTCCGCTTCGAGGCGGGGCAGGCTGTCCAGGGCCGCGCCCGTGCGGACCTCGACGATGCCGTCGAGACCGGCGCGGGCGAGGTTGGCGCGGGCGACGTCCGCGTGCTTCGGGTCGTACTCCAGGGTGATCAGACGGCCGTCGGCGGGCAGGGCGCGGGCCAGCCAGATCGTGCTGTAGCCGCCGAGGGTGCCGATCTCCAGGATGCTGCGCGCGCCCTGGGCGAGGGCGAGCAGGTGGAGCAGTTTGCCCTGGTTGGGGGCGACGGCGATCTCCGGCAGGCCGGCCGCCGCGGAGTCGGCGAGTGCGGCCGTCAGGACGTCGTCGGAGGGGGCGATCGTGCCGGTGACGTAGTGGTCGACTTCCGTCCAGCGCGGGTCGGGCTGATGGCTCGTCATGCGGTCGAACGTACACCCGTGCCGGTCGTGGCGGGCCCGCGGAGGCGCCGTGCCGCGCGGCGCGCGACGGGCAGCGGGCGCCGGGCGCGCGGCTCCGGGCCCGGGAACGCCGCAGGCCCCGCCCCTCCGAGCGGAGGGCGGGGCCTTGCGGGTGCGCGAGCGGCGGCAGCGGCGGCCGGGGTGGCTCTTAGTACCAGCCGTTGGCCTGCCAGAACGCCCAGGCGGCGTTCGGGGAGCCGTAGCGCTCGTTCATGTAGTTCAGGCCCCACTTGATCTGCGTGGCCGGGTTGGTCTTCCAGTCGGAGCCGGCCGAGGACATCTTCGAGGCCGGGAGGGCCTGCACGAGGCCGTAGGCGCCGCTGGAGGAGTTGGTCGCCGTGTGGTTCCAGTGGGACTCGTGCTCGACGATCTTGCTGAACGCCGCGTACTGCGAGGCGGGCACGATCTGCCGGGCGATCTCCTGCGGGCTGGCGGCCGAGGCCGAGCCCGTCGTGCCGAGCACCGCACCGGACGCGCCGAGCAGCACGGCTGCGGAGGCGGCGAAGGTCTTCTTGCGGGCGGAGACACGAGTGGCGAGCGAGCGGAACAAAACGTCATACCTAACGTCGGGGACTTGGATCGCGCCGGGCGTTTTCGGCAAGCCGGAACCAGAGCCCGGGGGACCCGGGAACTGGGGGGAACCGGCCGTCCGAGGCGCTTCGGTGAAGCACCGGCTGCCTGGCGACGTCCACCAGAGAAGCAACTCCGCGGCGGCGGCGCAACGACCCCCTGTACGAGGCAGGTTCGGACCCGGCAGGGGGGACCCGGCGCCGCCGGTGCCGACGTTTGCGCAGGTCACCGCCGCATCTGGGGCGATTTGCCCGGGTTGTGCGGCTACTATTCCGATTCGTACGTGACCTGGGTCCTATGAGGCGCCTCACCCGGAGCGCCCTTTCCGGGCCCCTCGAATGTGACCTGGGCCTCGAAGTTCGCCCGCCGCGTGGCCCGCCGCAGCGCCCTCAGGAGCGGCCCGCCGACGGTGAGGGTCAGGACGACGGTGAGCGCGGCCCGGCCGAGGTCCCAGCCGAGCGAGGTGGCCAGGACGTACGCGAGGAAACGGACCAGGTTCTCCGCGACCGGCGCCCCCGGCACGAACGAGACCCCGCCGTCCAGGCCCTGGAGCAGCACCCAGCCCTGAAGGTTCATGACCGTGCCGTACGCGAACGCCGCCGCGAACCCGTACGCCGCCAGCATCAGCAGCTCGCCCCGGCCCCGCAGCCGCTCCGGGCCCGGCAGCAGCCCGGCGCCCATCGTGAACCAGCCCATCGACAGCATCTGGAACGGCATCCACGGGCCCACCCCGCCCGTGAGCAGCGCCGACGCGAACATCGTCACCGCGCCGAGCACGAAGCCGAAGCCCGGACCGAGGACCCGGCCGCTCAGCACCATCAGGAAGAACATCGGCTCCAGACCGGCCGTCCCCGCGCCCAGCGGGCGCAGCGCGGCCCCGACCGCCGCGAGGACGCCCAGCATCGCCACCGCCTTCGCGTCCATCCCGCAGTCCGCGATCGTCGCGACGACGACCGCGATCAGCAGCGGCAGCAGGGCGGCGAAGAGCCAGGGCGCGTCCCCGGCGTGCGAGGTCACGGCCGCGTCGGCGGCGGCGAGGAGCGGCCAGCAGAAGGCGGCCACGCCCGTGAGGGAGACCAGGAGCAGCGCGGCGACCGAGCGCGGGCCGAGCCGGATCGGGCGGGAGGAGGTCGTGGCCGGGTGGGAGGGGTCCGCGGTCGGGCGGGAGGAGTCCGCGGTCGGGCCGGGGGACGTCGGGGTCGGGCGGGGGGTCATGCGCGCAGCGCCTCCTCCACCTGCTCGACCGTGAGCCAGGCCCCGGGCGCCAGGATCTTCGCGACCTGCGGGGAGAAGGCCGGCGAGGAGACCACGACCTCCGCCGTCGGGCCGTCCGCCACCACCTCGCCGTCCGCCACGATCACCACCCGGTGCGCCAGCTCCGCCGCCAGCTCCACGTCGTGCGTGGCGAGGACGATCCCGTGCCCGTCCGCCGCGAGGGTACGGAGGTGGGCCACCAGCCGGGCCTTCGCCGCGTAGTCGAGGCCGCGGGTCGGCTCGTCGAGGAGCAGCAGCGGGGGGCGGCCCGTCAGCACCACGGCGAGCGCGAGCGCCAGCCGCTGGCCCTCGGACAGGTCCCGCGGGTGCGTGGCGTCCGCGACCCCCGGCAGCAGCTCCGCCACCAGGGCCCGGCAGGTGCCGGGCGCGGCGCCCGCGTCGGCGTCGGCCGCCGCGCACTCGGCGGCGACCGTCTCCGCGTACAGCAGGTCCCGCGGCTCCTGCGGCACCAGACCCACGTGCCGGATCAGCTCGCGCGGGTCGGTGGCGCCAGGGGCGCGGCCGGCGACGAGGACGGTGCCGGAGGTGGGGGCGACCGTGCCGACCAGGGTGTTCAGGAGGGTGGACTTGCCCGCGCCGTTGCGGCCCATCAGGGCGACCGTCTCGCCGGGGGCGACCGTGAGGTCGACCCGCCGGAGCGCCTCCACGCGACCGCGGCGCACGGCGAGCGACTCGACGCGCACGAGGACGTCGGGAGCGGAGGGAGCGGAGGGGGAGGAGGCTGCGGGGCTGACGGGCTCCGGTCCGTTCCCGCGTGCCCGCCGCCGCGGGAAGGGGAGCCCCCAGCGGCTCCCGGGTGCGGGCCGGCCCTCGGCCGGGGGCGGCCCTGAGAGGGGCCGATCCGCGGTCGCGTGCGCGGTACGACGGGGCTCGCGCCCCGCCAGCCGTTCCTTCAGGTCGCCCGCCCGGCGCCGCGCGTCCCGCACCGTCAGGGGCAGTGGCTCCCAGCCCGCGAGGCGGCCGAGGCCCACCACCGGGGGGTGGACGGGGGAGACCGCCATGATCTCGGCCGGGGTGCCGAGGCGCGCCTCCGGCAGGAGCAGCACCCGGTCCGCGTACTGGACGACCCGCTCCAGGCGGTGCTCCGCCATGAGGACCGTCGTGCCCAGGTCGTGCACCAGGCGCTGGAGGACCGCGAGGACGTCCTCGGCCGCCGACGGGTCGAGGGCGGAGGTCGGCTCGTCGAGGACGAGGACCTTGGGGTGCGTGGTCAGGACGGAACCGATCGCGACGCGCTGCTGCTGCCCGCCGGAGAGGGTGGCGATCGGCCGGTCGCGCAGCTCGGCGAGGCCCAGCAGGTCGAGGGTCTCCTCCACCCGGCGGCGCATCACGCCCGGCGCGAGCCCCAGGGACTCCATGCCGTACGCCAGCTCGTCCTCGACGGTGTCCGTGACGAAGTGCGCCGAGGGGTCCTGGCCGACCGTGCCCACCAGGTCGGCCAGCTCGCGCGGCTTGTGGGTGCGGGTGTCACGGCCGTCGACGGTCACCCGGCCGGCGAGGGTGCCGCCCGTGAAGTGGGGGACGAGCCCGGAGACCGCGCCCAGCAGGGTCGACTTGCCGACGCCCGAGGGCCCGACGAGCAGCACCAGCTCGCCCTCGGGCACGGTGAGGTCGACGTTCCTCAGGGTGGGCCCGGCCTCGCCGTCGTAACGGACGGAGACGTTCTCGAAGCGGATCAACGCGAGGACTCCTTCGGCACCGGGGCCACGAACGCGGGCAGCAGGCCCAGCAGGACGGAGGCGGCCGGCCAGAGCGGCAGCGCGGGCGCCTCCAGGGGGACGACGCCGGTGCGCAGGACGTCCGGCGCGTACGCGCTCGCCGTGATCATCAGCGCGGCCACCGCGATGCCCGACCCGGCGACCAGCCAGGACCGGGCGCCCCACCGGTCGGGCCGGTAGCGGGTGCGGACGGTCCGGCGCCCGCCGAGCCGCAGCCCGGCCACCGCCGCCAGCAGCCCGCCGGCCATCAGCGGCAGGCCGTAGCCCGCGCCCTCGGCGGCGAGCAGCCCGTACGAACCGGCACAGACCCCGAGGAGCCCGCCGAGCGTCAGGACGTTCGTCGTGCGGCGTACGGAGGCGGGGACCCGGGCCGTGCGCCCGTAGCCGCGCGCGTCCATCGAGGCCGCGACCGCGATCGACCGCTCCAGGGCGCCCTCCAGGACCGGCAGCCCGATCCGCAGCACCGCCCGCACCCCGCCCGTGCTGCGGCCCCGCAGCCGCCGGGCGGTGCGCAGCCGCACCACGTCGGCGACCAGGTTCGGCGCGAACGTCATCGCGACGACGACGGCGACCCCGGCCTCGTACAGCGCACCCGGCAGCGACTTCAGCAGCCGCGCCGGGTTGGCCAGGGCGTTCGCCGCGCCGACGCAGATCAGCAGGGTGGCGAGCTTCAGCCCGTCGTACAGCGCGAAGACCAGCTGCTCGGCCGTGACCCTGCCCCCGATCCGTACGCCACGGGCCCACTCGGGCAGCGGGACCTCGGGGAGGTCGAACAGCGGGTGGGTGCCCGGGACGGGCGAGCCGAGCAGCAGCGAGAACACGACCCGCAGGAAGACGACGAACAGACCGAGCTTCACGAACGCGCCGTACGAGCGGGCCCAGGGCGCGTCGGTGCGGCGGGCCGCCACCACGTACCCCGCGACGCCGACGACCAGGCCGAGGAGCAGCGGGTTGGTCGTCCGCGACGCGGCCACGGCGAGGCCGAGCGCCCAGATCCACCAGGCGCCGGCGTGCACCGCGTTCCCGCGCCCGGCCTCGGGCGCCCTGAGCCGCTCGAACGGGCCGGGGGCTCGGGAGCCGGAGGGGCGGCGGTCGGTCGACGGGGTGGAGGCGCTCGTGGGACGGCGGTCGGTCGACGGGGCGCGGTCGCCGGAGGGACCGCGGTCGGTCGTGCGGCGGGTGGGGCTCATCCGCGGCGGCGGGCCTTCCAGACCGCGGCCCCGCCGAGGGCGAGCACCGCCGCGCCGCCCGCGAGCACGCCGAACGACGGGCCGCCGCCGGAACCGCCGGCGCCCGCGCCGCCGCCGGAGGTCGTGGACGCGGGGACGTCCGCCGCCGGGGGTTCGGCCGCGACCTGCTCGCCGCAGCCCTGCCGCGGGTAGCCGCCGATCCCGCACAGCAGCGCCGCGCTGTCGTACCGCAGCGGCTTGACCACCGCCGCCAGCGCCTCGGCGCTCGTGGCGTCCTCGCGGACCTCGGCGCAGCCGGTCCTGAGGGGCTCGGCGGGCGGGGCCTCGCCGGGCGGGGCGTCGCGGGGGCCGCCGAAGTCGACGACGACCGCGACCCGCTTCGTACCGTCCCGTCGCGGCACACCGCCGCAGATCTCCGCGAAGTCGGGGCCGGTGGCGGGGCGGGTGGCGTCCGAGGTGTCCTCGCTGACCGCGAAGCGGAAGCCGATCGACTCGCCGTCGGCGGGCCGCGCGGTCGCGGGCCCCTCCGTGGCGTACGCCCACGCCGTCCCGGCGCCGTCGCTCTCCCAGAACGACCAGTAGCGGTACCCGGCGGCCTGCGCGGGGGCCGCCGCGCCGACGGCGAGCAGCGCGCCCGCGGCGACGGCGGTGACCCGGGCGGCCACCGGGCGCGGGGCGGTCACCGGGCGCCCGGCGGCGCGGCGCCGGGCGAGGCCGGGGAGAAGCGGTCGGGTCCGGCCCCGGGGCGTCACTTCTTGCGGCCGCTCAGGAGGAAGCCGACGCCCACGCCGACGACCGTGCCGATGCCGATGATCCACCAGATGTCGAAGCCCGACTCCTCGTCGTCCGTGGTGGAGGCCGAGGTGTCCGGGGCCTTCGGGGCCGGGCCGGTGGCGTTCAGCAGCTCGACGAGGTCGGACTCGCCGAACTCGCGCGGGTCGACGTCCATCGCCCGGGCGGCGAGGATGAGCTGCGCGTACGCGGCGGGGCCGTTCTCCTTCGCCCAGGCGGCGGAGTTCTGCTCCAGCCACTGCAGGGCGGGCTCGGCCATGCGGCCGGTCCCGGCGGCGGCGAGGGCGACGACGGCGTCGGCGGTGTTGCCGTAGTCCGGCTTCTCGGTGGTGTCGGTGGCGCCCGGCAGGGGCGGGGTGCTGAGGTGGCCGTTCTTGACGAGCGCCTTCGACAGGTAGGAGGCGCCGTTGAGGGCGGCCCGCTCGACGGTCGGCTTCGTCAGGTCGACGCAGGTCGGCGCCTGGGCGGGGGAGGCCTTGGTGGCGGTGATGCCCTTGCCGAGCCCGGCGAGGACCGCGGCGGCGGTCGCGTCGGCGTTGGCCGGCAGCGTCCCGTCCTTGTCCGGCTGGTACGCGAAGGCGCCCGGGCCCTTCTCGTCCGTGCAGGGAAGGGCGAGGGCGAGCAGCGCGTCGTACGGCGTGCGGCCCTCGGCGGAGGTGAAGGAGCCGGGCCGCACCCCGGTCGCGGCGAGCGCGCTGACGACGACGGAGGTGGAGTTGGCGTCGCTGGCGCCGCCGGGGCTGTAGCTCCAGCCGCCGTCCTTGTTCTGGACGCTCCGCAGCCAGGCGGTGCCGGACTTCACGGCCTTGTCGAGCGGCGCCGGGTCGGCGGCCTGGCGGCGGACGGCGGCGAGCGCCTGGACGGCGACGGCGGTGGCGTTGCTGTCGCGCAGGGACTTGGCGTCGCAGGGCTTGGAGGTGTCCGCGCGGTAGGAGGTGAAGGAGCCGTCCGCGCACTGCTGGCCGACCAGCCAGGTCACGGCCTGATCGGCGGGCTGGTAGCCGGTGGAGCGCTGGGCGAGGAAGGCGAGCGACTGGCGCCACACGCCGTCGTACGTCGGGTCGCCCTTGCCGTACAGGCCGGCCGGGAGCGTCGCGGCGGAGGGCGCGGGCGACGGCGCGGCGACGGCCGCGCCGGTGGCGGCGGGGCCGAGCAGGACTGCGGCGGCGGCGAGCGCGGCGGCGCCGCGGCGGACGGTGTTCATGGTGGCCTCTCCTGCGGGCACCGGACACCGGCGCACGGGGCACCGGGCTCCGGCGCCGTCATCCTCGACGGTGCCGGCGGTCACGCCCCGGCTCCCGGGCGGGGGACAGGGTCTACCCGGGGGGCGCGCCGAGGGACGGAGCGCCTCGGATTCGCAGCGGCCTTCCCCCGTACGGGCATGATGACGACCTGCTCACTCTACCGGCCCGTACGAACGCCCCCCGGGGCCGGGCACCGCTCCGCCACCCCCTCGGCCGGCCGTGGCCCCGTGCCACACTGCTCCCTCGATCGCGGGACGTCCGACTCCGTGACGTGGGAGGGGACGACTGTGTACGGGAAGAAGCGGGCCGGGGCCGCGGCCGTCGCCCTGGCCGTGGGGCTGGGCATCACGGGCTGCGGGTCCGTCAGGGCGGGGGCGGAGGCGCCGTCGTCCGTGGCGCCCCGGCCGGGGGGGACCGGGCCGCTCACCAGGGACGTGGTGAAGGCGGACGTCGAAGGTGCCGCGGCCGACGCGGGCGTTCCCGCGAACGCGCCGGAGTACGGCGAGATGCTCGACAGGGCGCCGGCCGACAGCGCGCGCCCGACGTGCGGTGCCGTCGCGTTCAAGGGGTTCGCCACCGAGGACGTCGCGGTGGACCTCGACCGGTACGAGAAGGTGCTCGGTGAACTGGCCGAGCGCAGCTGGCTGAACCTCGGGAAGGGGCGAGGGCACGAGGAGAAGGACGGGGTGGTCCACGTCGCCCAGCACACGCTCACGCAGCGCGGCTGGACGCTGGTCGCGGAGCACCGCCCCGCCGGGAGCGGCGGGGTGATCACCCTCACGGCGTTCGACACCGCGTGTGCGAAGAAGGTCGGCCCGGCCGTGAACCCGCTGGGCTGACGCCCGCACGGGGACGACGTGTGCCCCGCTTCGTCGTTCCCGCGTGCAAAACTGGGCCCTTGTTCAACGGGGGCAAGAGGCCTTCGTGCGTGCCGACTTGGGAGAACTGTGCGCAAGGCGAAGTGGGTGGCCGCGGCCGCCGGTGTGGTGTTGCTCGTGGCGGGGTGCGGCAGCGAGGGCGGTGCGGACAAGGGCGGTTCGTCCTCCGCCGGTTCGTCCTCCGCCGGTTCGTCTTCCGCCGGTTCGTCTTCCGCCGGGTCGTCCGCGTCGGGCGGTTCGGGCGCGGGCGGATCCGCCGAGGGCGGGAAGCTCGACGCGGCCGCCGTCACCAAGGAGTTGACGGACGCTGCGACCGGGGCCGGCTTCACGCAGGACGCCTCCGGCGAGCAGGTTCCGGCCGAGGCCAAGGAGTGCATGGTCAGCTGGACCGCCGACGCCGAGAAGGCGGCCGCCCCGGCGAAGTCGTACGACGCCACGGTCGCGACCCTGACCAAGGGCGGCTGGAGCGAGGAGCGCCGCTCCGGCGCGGGTGGCTCGGTGATCACGTCGCTGAAGAAGAGCGACTGGCAGCTCCAGGCGAGCAACCACTCGGCGGGCCCGCTGAAGCTCGTGATGTTCGTGGCCGTCGACGGCGGTCCGGACTGCGCGGCCGCCATCGCGGCGAGCAACGCCAAGCCGCAGGGTTCCTGACCCCGCGCCGCCCCCGCCGCCCCCGCTGGACCGCCGGTCCGGGTCCGTCGGCCGCGGACCCCGGGCCCGCGGGCGGCGGCCCCCCGGCGGCCCCCCGGCGCCCCCCAGCGGGTCCCCGGATGCCCGCCCCCGTATGCCCGCCCCCGGACGCCCGGCCTCAGCGCCGCGCCGGCTCCGGCGCGGCGGGCGCCGTCAGGTCGATCAGGCGGCAGACCGTCTCGATGTCGACCTTCACCTGTGCGATCGAGGCGCGCCCGGAGAGCCAGGTGATCAGCGCCGAGTGCCAGGTGTGCTCGATCACCCGCACCGCGGAGAGCTGCCCGGGCGTCGGGTGCTCCGTACCCATCGCGTCCAGGATGATCGCCGTCGTCAGGCGCGAGACCGTGTCGACCTCCGGGCTCACGCTCCGGTCCGCGAAGGTCAGCGCCCGCACCATGGCGTCGGCGAGCTGCGGCTCGCGCTGGAGCGCCCGGAAGGCCCGCATCAGGGTCTCCGCGACCCGCTCGGCCGGGTCGGCGGCCGCCGGTGGCCGCTTCCTGAGGGTGGTGTGCAGGTGCTGGAGCTGGTCCTGCATCGTGGCGACGAGCAGGTGGATCTTGGAGGGGAAGTAGCGGTACAGCGTGCCGAGGGCCACTCCGGCCGCCTCCGCGACCTCCCGCATCTGGACGGCGTCGAAGCCGCCGCGCGCCGCGAGCCGGGCGCTGGCGTCGAGGATGCGCCGCCGCCGGGCCTCCTGGCGCTCCGTGCGGGGAGGCGTCGCGGGTCTGTGGCCCGCCGTGCTGTCTGCGGTCATGGGTTCCCGTTCCGTGCGGTGGGGAGCGACAGTATGGCGGCCCGCCCGCCGTGGTGCGAATCACCTGTTCCGGCTCTCACCGCCGAGCTACCTGCCGGTAGATTCTGTCCTCCTTGAACGATCAAGCGAACGATCGGGCGAACGATCGGGCCGACGCTCAAGTCTGTAACTTGTTCTAGATTATCGCGAGCGGTTACGCTCCGGCGAAACGCACGCTCGAAGGGGGTCGCGCATGACCGCTGAGGCCATAGAGGCAGGCCCCCGCCAGGGCGTCACCGCGACCGGTGACCGTCCGTTGCGGATCGCTCTCCTCACGTACAAGGGCAACCCCTTCTGCGGCGGCCAGGGCGTCTACGTCCGCCACCTCTCCCGCGAGCTCGCCCGCCTCGGACACAGCGTCGAGGTCATCGGCTCCCAGCCGTACCCCACGCTCGACGAGGGCGTGCCCCTCACCGAGATCGCCAGCCTCGACCTCTACCGCCAGCCCGACCCCTTCCGCACCCCCGGGCGCGCGGAGTACCGGGACTGGATCGACGCCCTCGAGGTCGCCACGATGTGGACCGGTGGCTTCCCCGAGCCGCTCACCTTCTCCCTGCGCGCCCGCCGCATGCTCGCCGCCCGCCGCGGCGACTTCGACGTCGTCCACGACAACCAGACCCTCGGGTACGGGCTCCTCGGCGGCCCCCGCGCGCTCGGCGCCCCGCTGGTCACCACGATCCACCACCCCATCACCGTCGACCGGCAGCTCGAACTCGACGCCGCCACCGACTGGAAGCGCCGCGCCTCCGTCCGCCGCTGGTACGCCTTCACCCGCATGCAGAAGCGGGTCGCCCGCCGCGTGCCGTCCGTCCTCACCGTCTCCGGCACCTCCCGCCAGGAGATCGTCGACCACCTCGGCGTCCGCGAGGACCGCGTCCGGGTCGTCCACATCGGCGCCGACACCGACCTGTGGTCCCCGGACCCGTCCGTCGCCGAGGTCCCCGGCCGGATCGTCACCACCTCCAGCGCCGACGTCCCCCTCAAGGGCCTCGTCCACCTCGTCGAGGCGCTCGCCAAGCTCCGCACCGAGAACCCCGACGCCCACCTCGTCGTCGTCGGCAAGCGCGCCGAGGACGGCCCGGTCGCCCGGGCCATCGAGCGGTACGGGCTCGACGGCGCCGTCCGGTTCGTCAAGGGCGTCACCGACGCCGAGCTCGTCGACCTCTACCGCTCCGCCCAGGTCGCCTGCGTCCCCTCCCTCTACGAGGGCTTCTCGCTGCCCGCCGCCGAGGGCATGGCCACCGGCACCCCGCTGGTCGCCACCACCGGCGGCGCCATCCCCGAGGTCGCGGGTCCCGACGGCGAGACCTGCCTCGCCGTCCCGCCCGGCGACGCCGGCGCGCTGGCCGCCGCCCTCGCCCGGGTGCTCGCCGACCCCGAGCTGCGCGCCCGCCTCGGCGCCGCCGGCCGCGCCAGGGTCCTGGACCGGTTCACCTGGGCCAGGGCCGCGCAGGGCACCGCCGACCTGTACCGCGAGGCGATCCACGGCGCGGCCCGCGGCCGCGCCGCCGCCCCCCGCCCCTGACACCGCGGCCACCACACCCTCCGCGCAGCCACTGAAAGGCAGACTCCGTGCTGACCGTCGACTTCACCCGCTTCCCGCTCGCCCCCGGCGACCGTGTGCTCGACCTGGGCTGCGGTGCGGGCAGGCACGCCTTCGAGTGCTACCGGCGCGGCGCCCAGGTGGTGGCCCTCGACCAGAACGGCGAGGAGATCCGGGAGGTCGCCACGTGGTTCGCCGCCATGAAGGAGGCCGGCGAGGCCCCGGCCGGCGCCACCGCCACCGCCATGGAGGGCGACGCCCTCAACCTGCCCTTCCCCGACGAGTCCTTCGACGTCGTCATCATCTCCGAGGTCATGGAGCACATCCCGGACGACAAGGGCGTCCTCGCCGAGATGGTCCGCGTCCTCAAGCCCGGCGGCCGCATCGCGATCACCGTCCCCCGCTACGGCCCGGAGAAGATCTGCTGGACGCTCTCCGACGCGTACCACGAGGTCGAGGGCGGCCACATCCGCATCTACAAGGCGGACGAGCTCCTCGCCAAGATCCGGCAGGCCGGCCTCAAGCCGTACGGCACCCACCACGCGCACGCCCTGCACTCGCCGTACTGGTGGCTGAAGTGCGCCTTCGGCGTCGACAACGACAAGGCCCTGCCGGTCCGCGCCTACCACAAGCTGCTGGTCTGGGACATCATGAAGAAGCCCGCCCTGACCCGCGTCGCCGAGCAGCTGCTCAACCCGGTCGTCGGCAAGAGCTTCGTCGCCTACGCGACCAAGCCCCACCTCCCGAAGGCCGACGCCGACGCCCACGCCGTGGACGGGGCCCAGTGACCTCGCCCGAGCGGATCGCGGAACACCTCGTCCTGCCCGGGGTCCTCACCGCCGAACAGGCCGCCGAGACCGTCGCCGGCATACGCGCCGCCCAGCGCGAGGACGGCGCCATCCCCTGGTTCCGCGGCCACCACCTCGACCCCTGGGACCACACCGAGGCCGCCATGGCCCTCGACGCCGCCGGCGAACACGAGGCCGCCGCCCGCGCCTACGCGTGGCTCGCCCGCCACCAGAACGCCGACGGCTCCTGGTACGCCGCCTACCACGACGGCGACGCCGACGACGTCACCGACCGGAGCCGGGAGTCCAACTTCGTCGCGTACGTCGCCGTCGGCGTCTGGCACCACTACCTGTCGACCGGCGACGACGCCTTCCTGGACCGCATGTGGCCCGTCGTCTACGCGGCCGTCGAGTTCGTCCTCGGACTCCAGCTCCCCGGCGGCCAGATCGGCTGGAAGCGGGAGGCCGACGGCACCCCCGTCGACGACGCCCTCCTCACCGGCAGCTCCTCCGTCCACCAGGCCCTGCGCTGCGCCCTCGCGATCGCCGAGGCCCGCGAGGAGCCGCAGCCGGACTGGGAGCTGGCGGCCGGTGCGTTGGGCCACGCGATCCGCCGCCACCCCGAGCGCTTCCTCGACAAGTCCCGCTACTCGATGGACTGGTACTACCCCGTCCTCGGGGGCGCGGTCACCGGGCCCGAGGCCACGGCCCGCATCGAGGCCTCCTGGGACGCGTTCGTCGTCCCCGGCCTCGGCGTCCGCTGCGTCGTGCCCAATCCCTGGGTCACCGGCGGCGAGAGCTGCGAACTCGCGCTCACCCTCTGGGCGATGGGCGAGTCCGACCGGGCCCTGACGATCCTCCAGGACATCCAGCACCTGCGCGGCCCCGGCGGTCTGTACTGGACGGGATACGTCTTCGAGGGCGACACGGACGCCGACAGGGCCGTGTGGCCCGAGGAGCTCACCACCTGGACCGCCGGGTCGCTGCTGCTCGCGGTCGCGGCCCTGGGCGGCGAGGAGGCCACGGTCGCCGTCTTCGGCGGCGAGCGCCTGCCGAGGGGCCTCGAACCGGACTGCTGCGGCGGCTGACCGGGCCCCGTTCGGAGCCGCCCCGTTCGGAGCCGCCCCGTTCGGAGCCGCCCCGGTGGCGGTGGGCGGGGGGCGGGGCGAGGCTGGGCCCACAGTCCCCAGGGAGGTCCCGCCGTGCCCAGAACCGTGTCCCGTGGCGTCGTGGCGCTGCTGCTGTCCTGCACCCTGCTGTTCACCACCGCCGCCTGCGGCGGCGACGACACCCAGAACACGGGCAGCGCGGCCTCCCCGTCGGCGTCGGGCACCTTCGAGCAGCAGAAGCTCGCCAAGACCCGGTTCGTCGCCAACGCGGGGCTCGCTGCGGGCGCGACGTACCAGTGGATCGTGAAGCCGTACCGCGCCGGCAAGTTCCAGAAGGGCGCCGACGGCCGCACCTTCGCGCTGGTGAAGGCGGGCCTGGCCGGGGCGTTCGCCTACAACCGGCTGAAGGCGGCCGTGAACAACGCCAAGGGCGACCCGCTGCTCTCGAAGGCGGTCGCGCCGCTCTCGGCCGGCATCGAGTCGCTCAAGGACCTCGGGACCAAGCTCCGCAAGGGCGAGGCGGGCGCGGCGGACGTCGGCGCCTTCGAGAACGTCATCAACGGCGTCAAGGACGCCGGGAAGAGCGCGGGCGCCGAGGTCGTCGACAAGGTGCCGAGCACCTCGCAGCTCGGCGGCTGAGCGCGCCCGCCCGCGCCTTTGTGACGGCAGGTCGGATCGTGCGTACGGCAGCGGCCCCTCGCCCGGAAGGGATTCCGGGGGAGGGGCCGCCGTCGTCGCGCGCGAGTGGACGCAGGGGTGTCAGCCGCGCTGGATGCCCGTCGTGTCCTGGAGGACGCCGCGACGGCCGTCCTGCGTCTGCGCCACGAGCGCCTGGCCACGCTGCTCGACCGCCAGGTACCAGGTGCCCGGCGCCAGTTCGGCGACCGGCGACGGCGAGCCGTCCTCCGCGTACAGCGGGCGGGCCACCGGCACGGCGAACCAGAACGGCGCGAAGTCCCCGGCCGGCTGCTGCGCCTGCGTCGCGGACTGGCCCTGCGGCTGCTGTGCCTGCGGCTCCGGCTGCTGGGCCTGCTGCTGCGACGCGTGCTGCTGCTGCTGGGCGTGGGCCTGCGCGCCGTACGGCTGGCCGGCACCCTGCGAGGCGTCCTGCGGGCCGCCGACGCCGTACGGCTGCTGCGCGCCCGGGTAGCCGTAGCCGCCGGGGACGCCCGGCTGGCCCGGGTGGCCCTGCTGGCCCGGCTGCATCCCGTACGGCTGCGGCGTCTGCGGCTTGGGCGCGCCCATCAGCGGCGCCTTGAGCGCGGGCACCAGCGGGGCGGCGACGGCCGCACCGGCGGCCACGAGGGCGGCGATCAGGCCGAGGATCAGGCCCGCGCCCGCGTTGTGGGCCTCGAAGACCCACATGAGCAGGGTCCAGGCGGAGGCGATGGTGAAGGCGGCGCCGACCTGGCCGAGCTCCAGACCGGCCACCTTGCGCTGCTGCGGCAGCCCGTGGGAGAGGACGACGAGCGCGACACCGACGATGCCCAGGAAGAAGGAGCCCCAGCCCAGCGGGGAGGCCTCCCAGGAGTTCGGGATGTCGACCTGCTCGCAGAGCGCCTCGGGGCCGTCACAGCTGGAAGTGCCCAGGAACGAGGCGATGAACAGCACGACCGCTGCACCGATCAGCACGCCATCGCCTCGGGTGAGGGAGCGGATATTCACGTAAGAGTCCTTCGTCGGGTCGTCGTCGTGTCGGGCTGGCGCCGGAGTCGTGGCACGGGGGCGGCCCCATCGTACGGAGCGAATCTATCGTCCGCCGGTCCTACCCCTTGAGGTAGGTCTCGATGCCGTCGGCGAGGCCGCGCGCCGCCTTCTGCCGCCAGGCCGTCGACGCGAGCAGTCCGGCGTCCTTCGGGTCACGCATATTGCCGCATTCGACGAAGACCTTGGGGGCGGTCGAGAGATTCAGTCCGCCGAGGTCGTCCCGGACGTCCAACCCGGTACCGCCGCCGAGGTAGTTGGCGGGCGGCATCCCGGTGGCGGCGCCGAACGCGGCGGCGATCCGCTCCCCGAGGTCGCGCGAGGGGGCGACGATCGGGCCGGTGTCGGCCGCGCCTCCCCGGACGCGGGCGGGCAGGATCACGTGGAAGCCGCGGTTGCCGACGGCCGAGCCGTCCGCGTGGACGGAGACGACGGCGTCGGCGCGGGCCTCGTTGCCGATCCGGGCCCGCTCGTCGATGCACGGGCCCCAGGGGCGGTCGGCGTCGTGGGTGAGGACCACCGTGGCGCCGCGCGCCGTGAGCAGGTCGCGCAGCCGGTGCGAGACGTCGAGGGTGAACGAGGCCTCGGTGTAGCCGTCGTTCGTGGAGGTGCCGGTGGTGTCGCACTCCTTGCGGCCCGTGCCGATGTTCACCTTCTGGTTGATTTCCGATGAGTGGCGGAAATTGCCCGGATTGTGACCCGGGTCGATGACGACGGTCCGCCCGGCGAGCGTCCGCGCCGACGGCGGCGCGGACGACGGCTGCGCGGAGGAGGGCGGGGCCGCGGTGGGCGGGTCGGACGGCGCCGCGGTCTCCTGCCGGGGCGCGTCGCCCCCCTTGCCCGGCGCCTGCCCGGCCCGCGGGTCCTGCCCGCTCCCGCACCCGGCGAGCGCGGTGCCCACCCCCAGGGCGGCGAGCGCGAGGGCGAGCGCGCGGGGGGCGGGGGAGCGGCGGGCGTTCTGGTGGCTGCTGCGGCGGCGGTCGTACGGCACCCCGTGACTCTAGGGCCTCCGGGTGGCGAAATCCCGTACCCCTCGGGTCCCAGCTCGGTCACCGCTGTCGCCATTCGGTGGACGCGTGTGCGCGGACCGTGAAGGGTAGGTACCGAGGGCGACGGTGGGGTGTCACCGCGCATGGACCACGAGGGGGAACCGTGGTGGGGGAAGAACCGAACGACGCACGTCCCGAACGTCCCGAGAACGCTGACGACAGCGGCGGCAGGGAGCCCGGCGGTACGGGCGGGGGCTTCGGCCCGCCCGTGCCCCCCGCGGCGCCCTGGGAGGCACCGGCGCCCGGCTACGGGCCCCCGCCCGCGACCGCGCCCGGCTGGGCCGGGGCCGGGACGATCCCGCCGCCGCCCGCCGCGCCGCCCGGCTACGGACCGCCGCCCGGGCAGCCGCCGCGCGGCGAGCCGAAGCCCGCCCAGGCGGTGCTCGTCGGCCTGCTCAACCTCTCCTGCCTGGGCCTCGGCTACGTGCTGCTGCGCCACTGGCTCGGCGCCGCGCTCTGCTGGGCCGCCACCGCCGCCCTGCTCCTGCTCGCGCTCCCCGCCGACGTCGACGGCGTCCCCGGCGGGCTCCTCGTCGGCTACGGCATCGTCCTGCTCCTCGCCGCCGCCGACGGCGCCCGCCGCGGGCTGCGCGCCGAGCTGCGGATCGGCGCCGCCTTCCGGCGCCTGGCCCTGCCGCTGGCCGTCGTGCTGCTCGCGGTGCCCGCGGGCGGCTCGCTCGCGTACGGCGCGGCCCGCGACGAGGCGATCGAGCAGTCGCTCCTGGACCGGCTCGCCGCCGCCGACGCGCTGGTGCGGGGCCACGAGGGCCAGCGGTTCGCCTCCTCCGAGACCGACTACCGCGCCGCGCTCGCCGCGTACCAGCTGCTCGCAAGGGACCACGCCGACTCGCGCGCCGGGAAGCTCGTGCCGAGCCGCCTCGACGCGTACTACAAGAGCGTCGCCACGCCGTACGACCGGAAGGACTACTGCCAGGCGGTCCCCGCGCTCACGCACCTGCGCGAACTCCCCGCCACCGTCGACAAGGCCCTCCTCGGCAGCCGGCCCGCCACGGCCGACGAGCCGCTGGCCCACTCGCTCTACGAGTGCGGGGTCGCCGCGCTCGGCACCTCGGCCACCCCGTCCGCCGAGGACAGCATCAACGAACTCACCAGGACCTTCCCGCGGTCGCCGTACATCGCCCGGGTCGGCCCCGCCGTCCAGGGCGCCGTGGACGCCCGCGCCGCCGAGCTCGACGGCGCCGAGCCCTGCGCGACCACCGACGACCTGCGCACGGTCCGCGCCTCCGCCGCGGCCATGACGGAGGCGCCCGTCGACAAGGCCGTGCGGAGCGCGGACCGGGCCCTGGAGAAGGGCGTCTTCGCCTGCGGCACCGACCAGTTCAAGGAGGAGGAGTTCGAGGAGTCCGCCGCGACCATGACGGACTTCGTCAAGGACTACCCGAAGAGCGCCCGCGCCGACCACGCCCGTGCGATCGCCATCGCCGCCGAGATCGCCCAGGAGGAGCCCGCGGCGGGCAAGACCCTGCCGCGCGCCGACGAACCGGGCGGCGCGCGGATGGTCATGGTGGTGAGCAACGACGCCCCCGACGAGGTGGAGCTGCTCTACACCGGCCCGGTCACCGGCAAGATCACCCTCAAGCCCTGCGCGGGCTGCCGGAACTACGACCGCTTCGAGCTGCTGCGCCGCGGCTTCAAGCCGTGCGCCGGACCGTCGTCGAAGTACCCGAAGGCGACGATCACGCTCCCCGCCGGGAACTACCACCTGCTCCAGAAGCGGACCGACACCGATCTGTCCTCGGCCGGTGACACCAAGACCAGCAAGGCGAAGATCGAGCCCGGCTACAGCTACACCAACTGCCTGTACGTGACCGAGGGCTCGTCCCTGCTCCAGCCCTGACGTCACGGGCCCCGGCCCCGACCCGTTCGTCCGGACGGCCGTCACCTTTCGAGGGGGCGGCCGTGGGAGTCCTCGTTGATCTTGTGCGTTCTCGATCTCCCGACGGAAGACGGATGAACACCACGGCGGTCCTCGACCGCGACCCCACGACGCCTCCCTTGACCTGGTCCTCGACCTGGGCGTCCGCGTGGACCCGTACCACCTGATCGCCGGGCGGATCGACCCCGCCGAGACCGTTCCCGGCGGCGGGGCCACCGGCGACACCGTCAGCGGCGGCGCAGGACCCGCAGCGAGTCGGTGACCGAGACCTCCTCGAAGTCGCCCGACTCCAGCGCGCGGAGGTAGATCCGGTACGGCGCCTGGCCGCCGTCCGCCGGGTCCGGGAAGACGTCGTGGATGACGAGCAGGCCCCCGGGGGCGACCTTGGGGGCCCAGCCCTCGTAGTCGTTCGTGGCGTGCTCGTCCGTGTGCCCGCCGTCCACGAACACCAGGCCGAGCTGCCCCGCCCACACCCGCGCCACCTGCGGGGAGCGGCCGACGACCGCGATCACGTGCTCCTCAAGGCCCGCCTTGCGCAGGGTCCTGCGGAACGTCGGCAGCGTGTCCATCGCGCCGACCTCAGGGTCCACGACCGTCGGGTCGTGGTACTCCCACCCCGGCTGCTGCTCCTCGCTGCCCCGGTGGTGGTCGACCGTGACGGCCACCGTCCCCGCCTGCCGGGCCGCGTCAGCGAGCAGGATCGTGGACCGCCCGCAGTACGTGCCGACCTCCAGCAGCGGAAGCCCGAGCTTCGCCGCCTCGACGGCCGCCCCGTACAGGGCGAGCCCCTCCCCGACGGGCATGAAGCCCTTCGCGGCCTCGAAGGCGGCAAGGATCTCGGGCGAGGGCTCGGACATGGTGCTCTCCTACTGGCGGGTACGCGGGTACGGGCGCCCATCGTGCCCTATGCGTCGCAGGCGAACCACACCGTCTTCCCGTCGGCCCGCTCCTCCACGCCCCACCGGTCCGTGACCGCCTCCACCAGCACCAACCCCCGCCCGCCGTCGTCCAGCGGCCCGCCCGCCTTCGCGACCAGAGCCCCGGGCACGCCGTCGGACACCTCCACCCGCAGTCCCTCCGGCTCCCGCAGCATCAGGACGCGGCAGCGACGGTCGGGCACGTGCCGGACGACGTTCGCGACGAGCTCGGTGAGGGCGAGCGTCGACGCGTCGGCGAGGTGGTCGAGCCCCCACCGCGTGAGGAACACGCGCAGGATGTGACGCATGTGACCTGCGGAGTGCTCACCCACCGTGAAGCCCATGCGGTAGGCCGTCCCAAGTTCTGCGGGATAGAGGTCTGTTGCCTGATTCATGCCTCCAGAGTGGCCCCGGTTCGTTACGCTCGGCTACGGGCCGAACACAACGCCTCGGTCCGTGAGCTTGGGGGTGACCTCGTCGTGGTCAACATCCGTGACCTGGATCCGAGCGCTTCGCCGCTCGACTACTACGGTTCGGAACTCCGGCGCCTGAGGGAGGAGGCGAACCTCAACCAGGCGCAGTTGGGTTCGATCCTCTTCTGCACGGCGTCCCTCGTGGGCCAGATAGAGACGGCGAAGAAGGTCCCCACCCGCCAGTTCTCGGAACGCCTGGACGCGGCGCTGATGACGGACGGGGCGTTCTCGCGGCTGGTGGGGCTGGTGCTGAGGAGCCAGCTCCCGGCCTGGTTCCAGGCGTACGCGGAGATGGAGGCGCGGGCGACGTACCTCTCGACGTACCAGTCGCAGCTGGTCTACGGCCTGCTCCAGACGGAGGAGTACGCCAGGGCCGTGCTCAGCGTCGAGAACGCGGGGCGGCTGGACGAGGTGGTGGCGGCGCGGATGGACCGCCAGCGCATCCTGGAGCGGGAGAACCCGCCGGTGATGTGCGTGGTCCTGGACGAGGCTGTACTGCACCGGGAGATCGGCGGCGCCGCGGTCATGCGGAAGCAACTCGCCCACCTGTTGGGCTTCCGCGACCATCCGTGGGTCCAGGTGCAGCTGCTGCCGTTCTCGGTGGGCCAGCACCCCGGCCTGCTGGGGTCGTTCAACGTTCTGCGCTTCGACGACGACCCGGATCTCTTCTACTCGGAGACCTACGACTCCGCTCATATGACCGCCAATCCGCAAGTGATCAGGGAATGTTCCGTGGGCTACGCTCGACTGCAGGCCTCGGCCCTCTCCCGGGAGGAGTCGGCGGCCCTGATCGCACGCGTGATGGAGGAACGGTATGGACAACGGCCAGGATCTGCGGTGGCGTAAGTCGTCCTACAGCGGCTCCAACGGCGGCGACTGCGTCGAGTGCGCCCCGCTCGGCGCCGCCGCCTGGCGTAAGTCGTCCTACAGCGGCCCCAACGGCGGCGACTGCGTCGAGGTCGCCCCCCTCGACGCACACGTCGCCGTCCGGGACTCCAAGAACCCCGCAGGGCCCGTCCTCGTCGCCCGTCCCGGGGCCTTCACCGCCTTCGTGCGGGCCGCCGCCGAGGGGCGTATCGGGCGCTGACGGGCGAATGGCCCTTGCCGAGCCTTGTTTACCTGCGGTTAAGTAGCGTCGCGCGCTTCGGGACTGACCATCCCGTGACCACGCGCGCACGTCAACGGGCGGCCGGGGGGACTTGCCGCCTACCGGGGGAAGCCGGCCTCGCCATGCCGCGACGCCGCTCACAGTGAAAGCGCCCGGTCGCCCCGGCCTGCCCTCGTTCGCTGTGAAGGATGCTCTCCTTGCGGTTCAAACCGGGGCTTTTCACCTCCAGATCACGACTGTCCACCACCCTCACCACCGCCGTCACGTCGATCGCCGCGCTCGCGCTCCTCGGCGGGGTGGCCGTCCAGCCCGCCCTGGCCGTGCCGGGCGCCGGGCCGGACCCGGCGCCCGCGGCCGACTCGTACGACGGCTACGACGCCAAAGCGGCCCAACAGCTGCGCGAGGACCAGTGCATGGCCACCGAGGGCCTGCGCATGGGTGGTCCCACCATCTACGCGCTCGCGCAGGGCGCGCTCGTGCTGCCGCCGGACCAGCTCCACGCGAAGCTCAAGCGGGACATGTTCGACGACAAGACGCCGCTGCACGCGGCGTGGAACGCGGACCGGGCGCTGACCGACCAGTGGCTCGACAAGGTCCAGAAGCAGGGGAACGCGTGGTCCGGCGCCGTCGCGGGCCTGGACTCGTACCCCGGCCAGCCGAGGGATCCCGGCAAGATCTTCGACCGGACCGGGCTGCTGCCGTGGCTCTACCAGGGCTACTCCGACCCGCTCAACCTCTTCAACCCCTTCTACGACTCCTCGCCGACGGCCGACGACAAGACGAAGGCCGCCGCCCTCGCCATCGGGGACCCGCTCTACACCAACGGCGGGACCGCGCAGGAGAAGGAGGCGTGGGCGCTGTGGAAGAAGAACTCCGGGAAGATCGAGCCCAACCAGTACTTCGTGCCCCGCGTCTTCGCCGATGACGCCCGGATCTTCCTCGCCTCCGGCGGCTTCCCGCGCACGGCGCCCGCGCCGGACACGGCGGAGTTCCGGATCGCGGTCGAGGACCTGAAGGCCCGTTTCGGGGCCTGCGGCTGGCACGACCCGATCGACCCGAACAAGGTCCTCGGCAAGCAGGTGGCGCAGGCCTCCGCCGAGTGGCAGCAGGAGATCGCCGGACAGGCCGCGCAGCGGCAGCAGATCCTCACCGCCGGCAAGGACGCCACGAAGGCGCTCCAGGACGGCACGTACGCCCTCAGCATGCTCCTCGGCCAGTCCTGGCTCGCCGACTACTACACCCGCTGGCAGGACCACTGGTCGCCCGGCGGCGTCGGCTGGATCGGCAACGGCTACACCGTGATCCAGGTGCCCGGGGCGCCCGGCATGTGCCTGGACGTCCAGGGCGGCGGGAAGACCAACGGCACGCCGGTCCAGGTCCACACCTGCAACAACACCGCCGCGCAGAAGTGGACCCTGGAGGGCGGCGAGGAGGACCTCCACCTCCGCAACGTCAACTCGTTCAAGTGCCTGGACGTGGCCGGGAACGCCTCGGCCAACGGCACGAAGATCCAGATCACCGACTGCTACAGCACCAAGGGCCAGTCGTTCAAGGCGGACGTCCGCGCCGCCTCGCCGCTGAAGAGCCTCAGCACGGGCAAGTGCCTGGACCTGAGCGCCTTCACCAAGGGCACGGACGCGCGGCTGTGGGACTGCAAGGGCACCAGCGCGCAGAAGTTCCTGGTCAAGCCGACCGGCGAGACCGGCGCGGGCAGCACCTCGCAGCCGGACAAGGCGCAGTTCGAGACGGCCAAGAAGGGCCTCGCCGCCGCGCAGACCGCCGCGAAGACGCACCTCGCCACCGTCAGGGCCCAGCTGGACAAGGCCACGAAGGCCGCCGCCTCCTCCGACACGGCCGTGCAGGCCGCGTACGGCGTCGCGGACGCCGCGGGCGCGCCGCGCGGCCGGGGCCTCCTGGTCGGCCAGCAGAAGGCGCAGGTCACCAAGGGCGCCGTCGCCGCGCTGACCGCGATGGTCAAGGCCGGCGAGACCGCAGAGGCCGCCACCCGGGCCGCGGCCGCCGACAGCGCGACCATCACCGAACGCGCGGTCGCCCAGACCGCGCAGGTCAACGCAGCGTTCCGCAAGGAGGCGGCGCGCATCGCCGAACTCCAGGCGAAGGCGGCGGCCGACGGCGCCAAGCTGCACCGCGACAACGCCAAGAAGGACAAGGAGACCGCGGAGGCGAAGCTCGCCGCCGCGCTGAAGGCCGAGGGCGACGCCAAGGCGGCGGCCGCCGACGCCCACGCCAAGCGGCTCGCGGCCGAGGCCGAGGAGGCGACGGCCAAGGCGGAGAAGGACACCGCCGCCGTCAAGCAGGGCGAGGCCGCCCGGCACAAGCAGACCGCCCAGGCCGAGGCCGAGACGGCCAGGACCGCCAAGGAGAGCGCCGAGGCCGCCGAGGCGACCGCCGTCGCGCGGAAGAACGACGCGGTCAAGGCGCGCGACCACGCCCGCGACCTGCGGGACGACGCCTGGGACGCCGCGCAGAAGGCCAACGCCGCCCGCGCCAAGGCCGACGCCAAGGAGGCGTACGCCCAGGCCCACGAGGCCGACGGCAGCGCCCAGGAGTCCCGTGCGGCGGCGGACGCGGCCCACGCGTACGCCAACGACGCCGAAGCCGCCGCGGGCCGGTCCCGTACCGCAGCGGACGCCGCCACCCAGGCGGCCGCAGAGGCCGACGCCGCCGCCACCCGCGCCGAGGCCGCCGCCAAGCGCTCCCGCGCGCACTCCGACGCCGCCCAGGCCGCCAAGCTGCGGTCCGAGGCCGCCGTGCGGACCGCGACCAGCGCCGCCGCCGACGCCATCGCGGCCTCCGCGCACGCCGCCGAGGAGGCCAAGGCCTCCGTCCGGCTCGCGGACGAAGCGCAGAAGCACGCCACCACCGCCAGGAACGAGGCGGACGCGGCGAACAAGGAGGCGGCCAAGGCCCTCGCCGCCGCCGCCAAGGCGGCGGGCTTCGCCCACGTCACCGCGCAGGCCGCCGTCGACGCGGGCAAGGCCGCCGTACAGGTCGCCAAGCCCGCCAACGACGCCGTCCAGCTCGGCTCGCCGTACGTCACCACCGACGCGGCCGCCGGCCTGGTCGTCCTGACCGGGCAGGCGTCCAAGACGATCGCCGACCAGCAGAAGGCCGTCGCCGACGCCCACGCCAAGAACGCGCAGGCCGAGGCGGCCGCCGCCAAGAGCCTCGCCGACCAGGCGACCGGCGACGTGAAGATCGCCTACCAGCACGCGGCCAACGCCGCCGGACACGCGGCCACCGCCCGTACCTACTCGAAGGAGGCCCTCGGCTACGCGGCCGAAGCCGCCGCAGCCGCCGCCAAGGCCTCGCAGTCGCTGGCCCGGACGGTCGAGTACGACCGCAAGGCCGGCGAGGACGCGGCCGCCGCCGACCGGGCGGCCGGGCGCGCCGAGGGATACGCCCGGCATGCCCGCGACTCCGCCGACCAGGCCGCGCTCGACGCGCAGGCCGCCCGGGCGGCCGCCGCGGCGGCCGAGCAGTCCGCGAAGGACGCGCGCGCCGCGGCCGACCGGGCCGCCACCGCCGCCACCGAGGCCGAGGAGGCCGCCAAGGACGCCCTGGCGTACGCCCAGGAGGCCCAGCGGGCCGCCGAGGAGGCGGCACGCAAGGGGGCGAACCAGCAGGCGTCGAGCGGCGCGGGCACCGGCGTGGGCGGCACGTGGTACGTCGTCGACGAGGACAGCATCGAGATCACCGACGCCAAGCAGCACGAGCCGTGCGTGATCACGATCGGCTTCGAGGGCTGCACCACCACCTTCACCGTCACGTTCAGCGCGGTCGTCGACTTCTTCCTCTGCACCAACCCCAACGTGGTCGCCGACGCGGGCGGCTGCGCGGCACGGGACACGCTGCTCATCGAGAGCAAGCGCATCCCGGGCCTGAAGAAGGACGTCACCCGCTACTTCTCCAAGCTGGAACTGATCCAGCAGACCCTCACCTACAAGCTCATCAAGGCCGTCCTGGTGCAGGACTTCGTCGACTGCTGGCACGGCAGCGCCAGCGGCTGCGCCTGGGCCCTGAGCAACTTCGTCCCCGGCAAGGCGTTCGGGAAGGTCTTCGAGGGCCTGCGGGCCCTGGACGCCGCCATGAAGACCGGCGTCGGCGTCCGTGAGGCGTTCCGGGCGCTCAGCGCCCTCGACCTGGACCCGGCGACCCTCGCCAAGCTCAACGCCGTCGTCAACGCCCACGAGGACCTGTACACCGCCTGCAAGGTGAACAGCTTCCCCGGCACCACCCGGGTCCTGATGGCGGACGGCTCGCAGCGGCCCATCAGCCAGGTGCGCCCCGGCGACCTGGTGCGGGCCACGGACGTGGCGACCGGACGGCTGGAGAACCGGCGGGTCACCGACACCTTCGCGCACGACACCCGGCGCCTGGTCGACATCACCGTCGGCGGCGGGGGCACGCTCTCCAGCACCGCGGGCCACAAGTTCTACGTCGCGGACCAGGGCTGGACGCTCGTCTCCGAGCTGCGCGTCGGCGACCGGCTGCGCACCCCGGACGGCTCCCTGCGTCCGGTGACCGCCCTCCTGGACCGCTCGGGCATCGCCCCGCGCACGGTCCACGACCTGACGGTCGACGACCTGCACACGTTCTTCGTGGTCGCGGGCGTCACCCCGGTCCTCGTCCACAACTGCAAGCTGGCGCTTGGCTGGCAGAACAACGGCAAGCTCGACGAGTGGGCGCGGGCCAACGGCTTCACGACGCTCTCCCTCGCGACGGCGAAGACCTTCGCCCGGATGGCGGAGATGGCCATCGCCGACCCGAAGGTCGCGCTGCATGTCAACATGACCGGTCTCGACGGCCTCGGCGGCTTCATGGCGGCCGCCCAGCGCGGGCTGCGGGCCGGTGAGCACGGAGCCGCCACGGACTACGAGATGTCCATGATCGCGAGGGCGGTCTTCAACGGCCAGCGGCCGTGGAGCACGGTCCACTTCTACGCCCCGACCGGACCGAACGGCGCCATGGAGCTGAGGCCCCCGACGGACGTGCCGGACTTCTCCAAGCTCCAGGGAGACATGCCGCCGGTGAAGCCCTCGATCCTCGACCAGTGCAATTGTTGAGGCGAGGGGGGAGGCGGGCCGAGGTGACCGTGGTGAGGAGGCCGAGATGAACGCGCACGAGGGAGACCCGTACCCGGACGTGACCGGCGCGGGCGGGCTCGCGTCCGCCCTGCGGCGGGCGGCCGAGCAGCGCGGCCTCGACATCGGTCTCGCGCCCTGGGCCGAGGAGGCCACGGGCATCGAGACGACGAGGGGCTACCTGTCGGTCTTCGCCGCGGCCGGGGAGCGGCTGTTCCGGCTGCGCGTCCACATCCCCGACCACGGCTGGGACATCGGCGGCACGGAGGACCTCGGTGCGCTCGTGGAGGCGCTCGCCGCGTGGCGGGAAGGCGTGCCGCTCGGTGAACTGGAGGTGCGGTTCGGGTTCCTGGACCTCGCCGGGTACGCCGGGGCGCTCGACGCCGGGGAACCGACCGCCTCGCAGTGGAGCGGGCTCCTGTCGTCCGCGTACTACGCGGGGCAGCGCGACCTCCTGCGCCGCCTCCACGCGGACGGGGCGCTCCGGCGGGCGTACCCGACGATGACGCACCGCGCCGTCCGGCTGCGGGTCGACCCGATGGACTGGGCGAGCCGCCAGGTGATGGTGCGGGAGGAGGAGACGGGACGCCCCGAGGTCCTGCGCGTCGGGGTGCCCGGCGCGGAGGAGTGGACCGAGGTGCCGGGCGACGCCCTGACCGCGCACGTGCGCGCCGCGCTGTACGGCACGGACGGCGCGGACGGCGCGGACGGCACGGGCAACTCGGTGGGCCGGGACGGCCCGCGGGGCGCGGACGTCCCGTACGACCCGTCACTGTGACGCACCGATGAGACGGGAGCCCCGCCGGCCGAACCGGCGGGGCTTCCGTGCGTCAGGGGCCGGTCACACCCCCCGCCTGCGCCTCCTGCCCGCGCCCGGCGCCTACGCCCCCGCCAGGACCGCCCGCAGGCGCCGTATGCCCGCCTTCCACCTCTCGCCGTCCGACTCCTCCCACAGTTCGAGGAGTTCGGACGGCTCGGTGAGCACCCGGTCCAGGGCCTCGACGGCTGCCGGGCGCAGCTCCGCCGGGAGGGGCGGCAGCGGCTCCTTCGGGCCGTACGAGGGGGTGACCGGCTCGCCGCCCGGGCACTGCGCCGCGACCAGCGCCGCCGACGCGACGGCCTCCACGGCCACGTCCGCGTCCAGGTAGTCCCCGCCGGTCGCGGTCACCTCGTGGAAGGCCCTGCGCAGCACGTCCGCCTTCTTCTCGGCCGGGGCCGCGTCCACCGTGTACGAGAAGTCGGCGGCGGTGTCGCTGTCGAAGGGGCCGATGTCCCAGGTGCCCATGGTGTGCTCGCTCTCTGACGTGACCGGGTGCCTGACGTCAGCCTCGCACCCGCCACTGACAACGGACCTCGGGCGGTGTCAGCGGCCGTCGAAGAGGTGGGCCAGCGTGGTGGGTTCGAGGCCGAGGGAGTCGAAGTCGACCCGGCAGCCGGGCCCGACGGGGGACTGGGCGACGACGCCGACGCGCACGGGGCCGGTGGCAGCCAGGGCGAACTGCCGGACCAGGCGCCAGAACCGGCCGTCGTCGGAGGCGTGGAAGGCGTACCGCTCGCCCGTGCGGCTGACGCGCAGCCACAGGGCGTCCGCCGTGACCGGGCCCGCGGGGGCGTCGTCGGAGCGGCCGCGCGTCACCACCGAGTAGACGCTCGGGGTCCCGTCGGGCGCCCGCTCGAAGGTGAGTTTGGCCCAGTGGTCGTCGTCCGCCAGGACGGCGAGCCCACCGGCGTCCCAGGCGGAACGGAACCCGACCCGGAGCCGGGCCGTCAGCTGCCAGTCGCCGTCCGGCGGGGCGGTCAGGGCCAGCGCGGCGTCCCGCCGCCGCGTGCCGTCCAGCGGGTCGGTGAAGGTGTCGGTGCGGGGCCCGGCGGTGACGGTCAGGACGTCACCGTCCACGGACCACGACTCGGGCGCGGTCACCCAGTCCAGGGCGAGGGGGAGGTCGTTCGGCATGCCGCCATGATCACCGCCGCGCCCCCGGGCCCGCCACGGCATCCGGCGAGGATCCAACAGCCCGTACGGAAGTCCGAGCGACGGCCGCGGGGGCGGGGGGCGCGGGGCCGTCGGGCCGGGGGGCCGGGCTGGGCCGGGGGTCCGCGCGGGGCAGGGTCCGAGCCGGCCGGGGGTCCGGGCTGGGCCGGGGGTCCGCGCGGGGCCGGGTCCGAGCCGGCCGGGGGTCCGGGCTGGGCCGGGGGTCCGGGCTGGGCCGGGGGTCCGGGCAGGTCAGGGCCAGCCCTGCTCCCGGGCCGCGGCGGCGAGGGCCGGGTCGACGACCGTCTCGCCGCGCAGCACCCGCCGGATCGCCTCGGCCAGCTCCTCCACCGGGCCGTCCTTCACCAGGAACCCCGCCGCCCCCGCCTCCGTCGCCCGCCGCAGGTACGCGGGGCGCCCGGAGGTCGCAAGCACCAGGACCCGGCACTCCGGGACCTCCGTGCGGAGGTCGGCCGCCGCGTCCAGGCCCGAACGGCCCGGCAGCACCACGTCGAGCAGGGCCACGTCGGGGCGCGCGAGCAGCGCCGCGTCCACCACCTCGTCGCCGCGCCCGACCTGCGCCACCACCCGCAGGTCGTGCTCCATCCCGAGGAGCAGCGCCAGCGCGCCGCGCGTCGTGCCCCGGTCCTCGGCCAGCAGGACTCTGATCATGACGTCGGCTCCCACCTCGTGCGGGCCGGGGCCGCCGGGGTGAGGTCCGCGGCGGCCCGGGACCCGCCCCGCGCGGCCGGTCCCGAGTCCAGGGTGCCGCCCGCGGCCGCGGCCCGCGCGTCCGGCGTACGCGGCACCGGAGCGGGGGGAGGAGGAGGGAGGAGGAAGACGAAGGGCCCCGGGGAGACCCCAGGGCCCTTCGTCCGGCAACGCCTCAGCGCGACTGCGCCTCGGGCTCGCGGCGGTGGCGGCCGTGCGGCGACGCCGAGGAGCACGACTCCTCGGCCGACGCGGCCTTCCCGCGGTGCTTGCCGGAGCCGTTCGACTGCTGCGTGTCCGTCCTGCTGTCCGACATGGTGGAACTCTCCCCGTTGATCTCTCTGGTCGGTACTGCGGCCCGAGAGTCTAACCAGCGGGCTTACGGTCCGTCAGAGGTGCCTGCTGCAACGGCACGGGCCGGCACACCCGGGGCTCCTCGACGACGACCACCGGCGCGGGCTCGGGCTCCGGGGGCGGCTCGACCGCGGCGAGCCCGCACGGCGCCTCCGCGGTCGCGTACGGCAGCCGCAGCACCCCGTCCGCCGTCCACAGACCCGTACCGGCGAGCCAGCCCGTGGGCGCGGCCACCTGGCCCATCCGGCGCGACGACGGCTGCCAGGTGCCCACCCAGCTGCCGCCCGCCGCGTCGATCCGCAGCGCCACCCCGCAGCTCTCCGGCATCAGCACCTGCCCCGGCTGGACGGCGAAGGGCGTCACCGCCGCGTCGTCGAGCCGCAGGCACTCCGGGAACCGCACCGGCAGCAGGCTCCCGAGGACGCCCCAGCCGAGCCGGTCGTGCCCCGGCGACGGCGCGTCCGAGCGGATCAGGAGCAGCCCGCTGTCCGGGTCCGCGAGCAGCAGCCGGTCGTCGCTCTCCTCGGTGATCTGCAGCAGGGGCGTGACCTCGCCGCCGCGCTCCAGGTCGATCGCCACGGCCTTCACCGGCCCGTCGCCGAGCCGCCGGTCCAGGGCGAGCATCCGGCCGGTGCGGTCCAGCCACACCCCGCCGGAACAGCGGCCCCTGACCTCCGCGACCTGCTCGGGCCCGAAGGCGCCGCCCGCCACGAGCCACAGCGTCGTCGTCTCGGGGCCGACGCACATCGCGTACGCGCAGATGCCGTCGGGCGAGGGCGGCAGCAGCACCAGGGCCTCGGAGCCGGGCGCGTCCACGGCGCCGAGCCGGAGCTCGCCGGTGGCGGGCCCGGTGGGGTACAGCAGCGAGAACGTGTGGCGCCGCCCGTCCACCCGACGGGCGACGAGGACCCGGCCGTCGGCGAGGGGCAGCAGCTGGGTGCCGCGCTCCTCGGGCTGGCCGAGGGGGAGCGGCACGGCGTACGGCTCGGGACCGTCGAGGGTCCACCGCTCCACGTACAGGGCGTCCCCGACGCCCGCGAGCCTGGCCGCGTACGCGCCGTTGGCCGTGATCGTGAACGCGCCGCCCGGCCGCCCGACGTCGCCGCCGCGGTCTCCGGCGCGGTCGTCGTCCTCGGCCGTGGTCTCGATGGCACACGCTGTCATCGACTCGTCACCTCCGGCCACGAAGCTAGTTTTCGCACTTCCTGCCGAACAACACGAGCAGGGTCACTTCACACATAAGGGTGGCCGTCCGGTGATTCGACTGAGGGGAAGGGGCCGGTTGTGCTGAAGGTGATCGAGGTAAGTAAGGTAAGGCGAGCCTAAGCGGATCCTGTGGCTCCGCCGCCCGGCCCGTCGGACGCGCCCGTCCGGCACCGTCGGACGCGTTGTCCGGCACCGCCGGACGTGCTGTCCCGCACCGCCGGGCGCGTTGTCCGGCCCCGCCGGGCACGTCGCCCTGACCCGCCGTCACCCGGCACCCGTCGTACGCCCAGAGGAGTCCTCCATGTCCCTCCGCCGCCGTCGCCCTCGCCGCCGCGCTCTCCCTCGCGGCCTGCGGAGGCGGCGACGAGGCCGCGTCCTCCCCGAAGGACGACACCTCGAAGAAGAAGGACGTCGCCACCGGCGGCAAGGACTTCGGTGACGCGGCCGCGAAGACGGCGGCCATGGGCACGGACGCCGAGCCCGGACAGTTCCCCCGCACCCTCACCCACGCCCTCGGCACCACCGAGCTGAAGGCCGCCCCCAAGCGGGTCGTCGTCCTCGACGTCGGCGAGCTCGACAACGTCGTCTCCCTCGGCGTCCAGCCCGTCGGCTACGCCCCCTCCGAGGGCGACGACGGCATCCCCGGCTACCTGAAGAAGGACGCGGGCGCGCCGAAGTCCGTCGGCACCATCAACAACCTCAACCTGGAGGCCATCGCCAACCTCCAGCCCGACCTCATCCTCGGCAGCCAGCTGCGCGCCGCCGACAAGTACGACGAGCTGTCGAAGATCGCGCCGACCGTCTTCTCCATCCGCCCGGGCTTCACCTGGAAGGAGAACTACCTCCTCAACGCCGCCGCGCTCGACAGGACCCCCGAGGCGAAGGCGAAACTCGCCGCGTACGAGACCAAGGCGAAGCAGCTCGGCACGGACATCGGCCCGGACAAGCCGACCGTCTCCATGGTCCGCTACCTCCCCGGCAAGATCCGCCTCTACGCGCGGGCCTCCTTCATCGGCACGATTCTGGAGGACGCCGGCCTGCCCCGGCCGAAGAACCAGCAGATCAACGAGCTGGCCGCCGAGATCAGCCCCGAGAAGATCGACGAGGCCGACGCCGACTGGATCTTCACCGGCGTCTACGGCGACGCCAAGGCCACCAAGAAGGACGCCGCCCAGGGCAACCCGCTCTGGAAGAACCTCAAGGCCGTCAAGGCCGGCCAGGCCAAGGACGTCCCGGACGAGACCTGGTACCTCGGCCTCGGCGTGACCGCCGCCAACAGCGTCCTCGACGACCTGCGCGCCGACCTGGTCAAGTAAGGCGCGATCGTCCACAGGCCAGGACGGCCGGCCGCCGGGGGTTGTCCACAGGCCAGGACGGCGGGGCGCGCAGGACAGGTAGCCTTTCCTCCGTGCCCCGTCTGTCTGAAGTCATCGCCGCGCTCGACGCCCTCTGGCCGCCGGAGCGGGCCGAGTCGTGGGACGCCGTCGGCACCGTCTGCGGCGACCCCGACGCCGAGGTCGGCCGCGTCCTCTTCGCCGTCGACCCCGTCCAGGAGATCGCCGACGAGGCGATCGCCCTCGGCGCCGACCTGATCGTCACCCACCACCCGCTCTACCTGCGCGGTACGACGACGGTCGCGGCCGGCCACTTCAAGGGCCGGGTCGTGCACACGCTCATCAAGCACGACATCGCCCTGCACGTCGCGCACACCAACGCCGACACGGCCGACCCCGGCGTCTCCGACGCCCTCGCCGGAGCGCTCGGCCTGCGGGTCACCGGCCCCCTCGTCCCCGAGAACAACCTCGGCCGGATCTGCGAGCTCGACCACCCCGAGACCCTCGCCGACTTCGCCGCCCGCGCCGCCGCCCGGCTCCCCGCCACCGCGCAGGGCGTCCGGGTCGCCGGCGACCCGGACGCGACCGTCCGCCGCGTCGCCGTCAGCGGCGGCTCCGGCGACAGCCTCTTCGACGCCGTCCGCGCGGCCGGTGTGGACGCCTTCCTCACCGCCGACCTGCGCCACCACCCCGTCTCCGAGGCCACCCAGCACTCCCCGCTCGGGCTCGTCGACGCCGCCCACTGGGCCACCGAATGGCCCTGGTGCGAGCAGGCCGCCGCCCAGCTCGACGAGATCTCCGACCGCCACGGCTGGGACCTCCGCGTCCACGTCTCGAAGACGGTCACCGACCCCTGGTCCTCCCACCACACCTCTCCTGGAGCCCCCAACTGAACGCCGCGCCCGCCGACCAGATCCGACTCCTCGACGTCCAGGCCCTGGACGTACGACTCCAGCAGCTCGCCCACAAGCGCAGGGCGCTGCCCGAGCACGCCGAGATCGAGGCGCTGACCAAGGACCTCACCCAGCTGCGCGACCTGCTCGTCGCCGCGCAGACCGAGGAGAGCGACTGCGCCCGCGAGCAGACCAAGGCCGAGCAGGACGTCGACCAGGTCCGCCAGCGCGCCGCCCGCGACCAGCAGCGGCTCGACTCCGGAGCCGTGGCCTCCCCCAAGGACCTGGAGAGCCTCCAGCGCGAGATCACCTCGCTCGCCAAGCGCCAGGGCGACCTGGAGGAGATCGTCCTGGAGGTCATGGAGCGCCGCGAGTCCGCGCAGGAGCGGGTCACCGAGCTGACCGGCCGCGTGGAGGCCGTCCAGGCCAAGGTCGACGACGCCACCGCGCGCCGCGACGCCGCCCAGGCCGAGCTCGACACGGAGTCCGCCTCCGTCGTCAAGGAGCGCGAACTCGTCGCCGGGTCCGTCCCGGCCGACCTGCTGAAGCTGTACGAGAAGCTGCGCGAGCAGCAGGGCGGCGTCGGCGCGGCCCGCCTCTACCAGCGCACGTGCGAGGGCTGCCGCATCGAGCTCAACATCACCGAGCTCAACGAGGTGCGGGCCGCCGCCAAGGACGCGGTCGTGCGCTGCGAGAACTGCCGCCGGATCCTGGTGCGCACGGCGGAGTCCGGCCTGTAATGCGGGAGCTCGTGGTCGAGGCGGACGGCGGCTCCCGGGGCAACCCGGGCCCCGCCGGATACGGCGCGGTCGTCCTCGACCCCGAGTCGGGGGAGCCCCTCGCGGAGGCCGCCGAGTACATCGGCGTGGCGACGAACAACGTCGCCGAGTACAAGGGCCTCATCGCGGGCCTCCGCGCGGCCCTCGCCCTCGACCCCGACGCGTGCGTGCGGGTCCGGATGGACTCCAAGCTGGTCGTCGAGCAGATGTCCGGCCGCTGGAAGATCAAGCACCCCGACATGAAGCCGCTGGCGGCGGAGGCGGGCCGGGTCTTCCCCGCGGGCCGCGTCCGCTACGAGTGGATCCCGCGCGAGCGCAACAAGCACGCCGACCGCCTCGCCAACGAGGCGATGGACGCGGGCAAGCTCGGCCGCGCCTGGGAGCCGTCCGCGTCGACGGCCGCCCTGGACGCCTCGGCCGCCCGCAACGCCGCCACCCCGCCGCCTCCCTCGGCCCCGCCCGGCGACGCGACCGCGGGCGCGGCCCGCGCCCGCCAGGCCCTCAGGGCGGGGACCGCGGGAGCCCCCGGTGCCGGGGAGCGGGCCGCCGCGTACGTCGAGGCAGAGGGCGACTTCGAGGCGGAGGCCGGCGCCGCCGCCGTCGTCGGGCACGAGGCGCGGGGGGCGCAGGCCGCACCCGTCGCCGCCGTGCCTGCCGTCGCCGTCGCGCCCGCGCCCGCGCAGGGGTGGGCGCGGCCCGACATGGGGGCGCCGGCGACGTTCGTGCTGCTGCGTCACGGGGAGACCGCGCTGACGCCCGAGAAGCGGTTCTCCGGGAGCGGCGGGACCGATCCCGAGCTGTCGGCGGCCGGGTTGCGGCAGGCCGAGGCCGTCGCCGCCGCGCTCGCCGCGCGCGGCACCATCCAGGAGATCGTCAGCTCGCCGCTGACCCGCTGCCGCCAGACCGCCGCGGCCGTCGCCGCCCGCCTCGGCCTCGACGTCCGCGTCGAGCGGGGGCTGCGCGAGACGGACTTCGGCGCCTGGGAGGGGCTGACCTTCGCCGAGGTGCGGGAGCGCCACCCTGAGGACCTCGACGCCTGGCTGGCCTCCCCGAAGGCCGAGCCGACCGGTGGCGGCGAGAGCTTCGCGGCCGTGGCGCGCCGGGTCGCCGCGACCCGGGACCGGCTCGCCGCCGCGTACGCGGGCCGCACGGTCCTGCTCGTCACCCACGTGACCCCGATCAAGACCCTGGTGCGGCTCGCCCTCGGCGCCCCGCCGGAGTCGCTGTTCAAGATGGAGCTGTCGGCGGCCTCCCTCTCGGCGGTCGCCTACTACGCGGACGGCAACGCCTCCGTCCGCCTCCTCAACGACACCTCGCACCTTCGCTGACCGCGCTCGGAGCGCCGTCCGGGGCGCCCGTGCTGACCGCCTGAGCCTGCGCTGCGCCGCCCGCGCTCGGAGCCCCGTCCACGTTCGCCGCGCCGTCCGCGTTCGCCACCCCGTCCGCGCTCGCCGCGCCTCCGGCGTGCGCCGCACGCCCCCGCAGGGCCGCCGCCTCCCGCGCCAGCGCCTCCACCCGCGCCCAGTCGCGGGCCGCGAGGGCGTCGGGCGGCAGCATCCACGTACCGCCGACGCAGCCGACGTTCGGCAGGGCGAGGTAGGCGGGGGCGGAGGCGGCGGAGATGCCGCCCGTGGGGCAGAACCGCGCCCCGGGGAGCGGGCCCGCGAGGGACCGCAGATACGGGACGCCGCCGGCCGCCTCCGCCGGGAAGAACTTCAGGGCGGTGACCCCGCGCTCCAGCAGGGCCAGCGCCTCCGACGCCGTCGAGACGCCCGGCAGGAACGGCACGCCCGCGTCCCGCATCGCGCCCAGCAGCCGCTCCGTCCAGCCGGGGCTGACCAGGAAGCGGGCCCCGGCGGCCACCGCCGCCTCCGCCCCGGCGGCCGAGACGACGGTGCCCGCGCCGACGACCGCCTCCGGCACCTCCGCCGCGACCGCGCGCACCGCGTCGAGCGCCGCCGGGGTGCGCAACGTGATCTCGACCAGTCGCAACCCGCCGGCCACCAGGGCCCGGGCCAGCGGCACCGCGTCGGCTGCGTCCTCGACGACCACGACGGGGACGACGGGGGCTTCCGGGGCAAGGTCGAACACGCTCGTCATGGGCTCATCCTGCCCAGGGCCCGCACTCCCCGCAACGACCGTTGCGCAGGGCGCAACAAGGGGGCTGCGACTAGTGGATCTCGTCCACCAGGACGTCCAGCGCCCCCGCCCTGCCGCCGTCCTCCACCACGTACCCGAGGTCCCGCAGCGCCTCCACCAGCTCCACGGGCGACCCCGGCTCCGCGCCCGCCTCCAGGAGGCTCCGCACGATCCGGCCCTTCGTCGCCTTGTTGAAGTGGCTGACGACCTTCCGGGTCGGCGCGTGCAGCACCCGCACCGTCGCCGTCCGCGCCGCCACCTCGCCCTTCGGCTTCCACGCCGCCGCGTACGCCGCCGACCTCAGGTCCAGGACCAGGCCGTCGCCCGCCGCCTCCGGCAGCACCGACGCCATCGCGCCCCGCCAGTGCGCGCCCAGCGCGCCGAGCCCCGGCAGCTTGACGCCCATCGAGCAGCGGTACGACGGGATCCGGTCCGTGACCCGCACCGCCCCCCAGAGCCCCGAGAAGACGAGCAGCGACCGCCCGGCCCGCCGCCGCGCCGCCGCGCCGAGCGTCGCGAGGCCCAGCGCGTCGTACAGCACGCCCGTGTAGATCTCGCCCGCGGGCCGCGCGCCCGCCGTCCGCAGCTCCACGTTCTTCGCTACCTCCCCGCGCAGTCCCTCGCTCAGACCGAGCACCTCGCGCGCCTTCTCCTCGTCGGCGGCGCACAGCTCGACCAGCTCGTCCAGGACCGCCTCCCGCGCCCCGGCGAGGCCCGGCAGCGACAGCGACTCGGGCTTGAGCGGCGCCCCGCGCCCCGAGGAGGCCTTGCCCTCGGAGGGCGGCAACAGCACGAGCACGGTGGTTCTCCTTCGTCCGTACGGGGATGGGGGTGCGGCCCCGGCCGTCCAGCGTACGAGGTGACGGGCCCCGCCCCGCCCCCTAGGCTCGGCCCATGCCCCGCCGCCCCATCCACGTGACCGGCGCAGCCGAGGCTCCCCTGCGGGCCGCCCTGCGCGCACTCCGGACCGAACTCGCCGTGCCCGAGGCCTTCCCGCCCGCCGTCCTCGCCGAGGCCGAGGCCGCCGCCAAGAGCCCGCGGCTGCCCTCGTACGACGCCACGGACCTCCCCTTCCTCACCATCGACCCGCCCACCTCCACCGATCTCGACCAGGCCATGCACCTGGCCCGGCGCGCCGACGGCGGCTACCGCGTCCACTACGCCATCGCCGACGTCGCCGCCTTCGTCGCTCCCGGCGGCGCGATCGACGCCGAGGCCCACCGACGGGTCCTCACCCTCTACTTCCCCGACGGCAAGGTGCCCCTCCACCCGCCCGTCCTCTCCGAGGGCGCCGCAAGCCTGCTGCCCGGCGAGCCGCGCCCCGCCGTCCTGTGGCGGATCGACCTCGACGCCGAGGGCCGCCGGGTCGCCACCGACGTCCGCCGCGCGCTCGTCCTCAGCCGCGCCAAGCTCGACTACGCGGGCGTACAGGCCCGCATCGACTCCGGCACCGCCGAGGAACCGCTCGCCCTGCTCAAGGAGATCGGGCTCCTCCGCGAGGCCCTGGAGGTCGAACGCGGCGGCATCTCGCTCAGCGTGCCCGAGCAGGAGATCGTCGAGCGCGACCACACCTACTCGCTGGCCTACCGGGCCCCGCTGCCCGCCGACGGCTGGAACGCCCAGATCTCCCTCCTCACCGGCATGGCCGCCGCCGACCTCATGACCGCCGCGGGCACCGGCATCCTGCGCACCCTGCCCACCGCGCCGGACGGCGCCGTCGCCCGGCTGCGCCGCTGCGCCGAGGCCCTCGGCGTGGAGTGGCCGCACCACGTCCCGTACGCGGAGGTCGTCCGCTCCGCGAACCCGGCCGACCCCCGCCACGCGGCCTTCCTCCAGGAGTGCACGACGCTCCTGCGCGGCGCCGGGTACACCGTCTTCACCGACGGGCACGTGCCCGTCCCCGCCGTGCACGCGGCCGTCGCCGACGAGTACACGCACTGCACGGCGCCGCTGCGGCGGCTCGTCGACCGGTACGCGAGCGAGCTGTGCGTGGCCGCGGTGGCCGGGGACGAACCGCCCGAGTGGGTGCGGGCCGCGCTGCCCGCCCTCCCTGACACGATGGCCGCGGGCTCGCGCCGGGCGGGCGCCGTCGAACGGGAGAGCGTCGACATCGTCGAGGCGGCGCTCCTGAGCGGGCGGGTCGGCGAGGTCTTCGACGCGTACGTGGTCGACGTGAAGGACCCCGACCCGGCGGTCGGCACCGTGCACCTCGACGACCCGGCCGTCGTCGCCCGGATCGCGGGCGGGACCTCCCGACTGCCGCTCGGGGAATGGCTGCGGGTCAGGCTCGCGGAGGCCGACCCCGGTCGGGCGAAGGTGCTGTTCGCGCCCGCCTGAGGGCCTGCGCGAGGGCCTGTCCGAAGGCCCGCGGATCGTCCGCGTGGCAGCGGATCAGGCGTACGGGCCGGGGCGCGCCGAGCAGCCGCGGCGCGTCGACCGGCTCGGTCAGCTCGATGGTCACGCTGGTGTGCGAGCCGACGGCGAGGTTCAGTGCGCCCTCCGCCTTCTCGTGGGTGAACAGCGACTCCTGGCGGACGGCCGCGATCAGGCCGAGCGGCACCCGCACGTCGACGTGGGCCGCCTGCCGGACCCGCAGGGCGTCGCCGGCGATGAGGTGCGGGCGGGTGACCGACGCGGCGTGCAGCCCGAGCACGAACAGCACCGTGTAGACGTCGAGGACGAGCACGATCGCGTGGACGACCGGCAGGTCCGCCAGGAGCCAGGACATCCCGGCCGTCTCGACCAGGCACACGAACGCGAAGCCGTACATCAGGGCGGCCTGGTCACGCGCGTACGGGAAGACCCCGTCGGCGCCCGCGATCCCGTGGGGCCTGCGGGCCGCCCAGCGGACCAGGCTCGTCATCAGCCGCAGCTCGTGGCCGACGAGCCGCAGCACCGGCTCGGGCACCAGCTCGCCCAGCGCCTCCCGGCCCGTCAGGCCGCGCCGCCACAGCCGTACCCACAGCGCCGCCTCCGCGGCGAGGAGCGTCAGGACGAGCAGCTCCGCGGCGAGCAGCACGCCACCGGGAACCCGTACGCCGGCGAGCAGACAGACGAAGAGCACCAGCTCGGCGGGGAGCGCGGCGTACGCGACCCCGCGCAGGACCCGCAGCGCCCGCCCCCGGCGCGGGGCTTCGGCCGGTGGACCTCCCGGTATCCGTACCGCGTCCGTGCCGCTCATCGGTGTCCCTCCCCGCTCTCCGACGGCTCCGGGCCCGTACCCGTACGCGTCTCCGTACCCGTCCCCGTCTCCGTACCGTGGCGGCGGGCCACCGCCAGCGCCACCCCGCGCCGTACCGCCGCCGCCTGCGCGGGGGCGAGGTCGGCGAAGAAGACGTCGGCGAGGCCGCCGGAGCCCTCCGGGGGCAGCTCCACGGCGAGGCCGACGGGCAGGACGGCGGCCAGGGCGCGGGCCGCCTCGTCCACCCGCGGGTCGTCCGGCGCCACGTCGACGAGGGCGTCGAGGAGCCGTACAGCTCGTGGGCGTTCACCTCGGCCGCGCCCGCCGCCTCGTGCATCAGGCGCATCAGCTCGCCCCGCTCCGCCTCCGGCACCACCGTGTCGAGCAGGGCCAGGAGCTCCCGGTCCTTCGCCGCCATGGGGGAGTCCGGCAGCTCGCCGAGCCCGGCGAGCAGCGCGGCCAGCTCGGGAGAGACCGGGCCCTCGGCGACGAGCCGGCCCTCCCGGGCCTCCGCGAGGAGCCCGGCGAGCCTGAGCCGCCGCTCCCGCACGAGCGCCTCCTGCCGCGCGAGGTCCTCGTCCAGCTCCTCCAGGACCTCCACGAGGTCGCGCCCCGCCTCGTCGGCGAGCACGTCCCGCACCTCGTCGAGGCCGAGCCCCAGCTCGGTCAGCCGCCGGATGCGGGCGAGCAGGACGGCGTCGCGGACGCCGTACGCCCGGTAACCGTTGGGCCGTCGTCCGGGCTCGGGCAGCAGCCCCAGGTGGTGGTAGTGCCGCACGGCACGAGGGGTGACCCCGACCAGCGCGGCGATCTCGCCGATGCGCATGGCCCCAGTAGAAACCCTGACGTCGCGGCAGGGTCAAGCCGGTCCGACGCGGTCGAGCGGGCCCCGGTCCTGCGGGTAGCATGGTCGGCACGGCAGACGAGCCGGGCGGGCGGCCGCGTGGGGATCCCAGGATCCTCCCGAGGAACGTCCGGGCTCCACAGAGCAGGGTGGTGGCTAACGGCCACCCGGGGTGACCCGCGGGACAGTGCCACAGAAAACAGACCGCCGGGGGCCTCGGCCCTCGGTAAGGGTGAAACGGTGGTGTAAGAGACCACCAGCGCCTGAGGTGACTCAGGCGGCTCGGTAAACCCCACCCGGAGCAAGGTCAAGAGGGGACACCCCGGTGTCCCTGCGCGGATGTCCGAGGGCTGCTCGCCCGAGTCCGCGGGTAGACCGCACGAGACCGGCGGCAACGCCGGTCCTAGATGGATGGCCGTCACCCCGACGACCGCGAGGTCCCGGGGCACAGAACCCGGCGTACAGCCCGACTCGTCTGCCGCTCCACGGCTTGCGCCCCGCCCGCCCGGTCGTCTTGCGGGCCGCCCTCAGGCCAGCACCTCCACCTCCCAGAGCGGGTCCCGGTCGTCCGTGCGGACGAGGACGGGCTTCGGGGTGAGCGAGCGGTCCTCGAAGAGGTCGCGGCCGAGCGGCAGGCCGTGCTGGTCGATCACGTACGTGCCCGTCCGCAGGTCGGCCAGCGAGTCGACCGTGGCGAGCGCGGGGGCGCCCGTGCCGTCGACGCGCTGGAGGCGCCACACGGAGGCGGGGGAGTCGTCGGGGCGGACCGCCACGGGGGCGCGCTCGGTGCCGTCGGCGGCGATCACGTCCTCCGTGCCCTTCACGGTGAAGCGGAAGCCGCCGGGCTCCTGGCTCACCGCCCACTCGGCGGCCAGTTCGCGTTCGACGAGGAGGGCGACGAGGCCCCCGTTGAGGAGGCCGACCGGGGCCCCCTTCGCGTACAGCTTCACGATCCTGTCGGTGTCCGACAAAGCTCCTCCTGTGCTGAATGCGGCAGTTGTGCCGATCCTGCCCGGGAGTGTCCGGCCGGGGCCAGTGACACGCTCGCGTCACCGGGGGCGCGGCAGCGCGCGCTCGGCCACTCGGCTCAGGTGCTCGGCGAAGACCTCGTCCGCCCGCGGCGTCAGGGTCCGCAGCGCCACCATCGCCGTGATGACGACGTCGCACAGCTCGGCCTCGACGTCCGGCCAGTCGTGGCTCCTGCCCTTGCGCGGGTTCTGGCCGGTCGCACCGATCACGGCCTGCGCCACCTCCCCGACCTCCTCGGAGAGCTTCAGGACCCGCAGGAGCACTTCCTGTTCCCTCGGCAGCCGCTGGTGCTCGGCCAGCCAGGCGTGCAGACGGGTGACGGTGGCCCAGGCGTCCGTGTCGGTCATACGGGGCAGCTTGCCAGGTGTCGTCGGCGCGCGGGGCCCGGCCCGGGGGCGCGGCGGTGTACGGGTGGGGCATGACCATCCCCGTGAACCAGCTCAGCGACCCGACCGTGCGCGCCTTCGTCACGGCCCTCAACGCCGGTGACGAGACGGCCCTCACCGGCCTCCTGGCCCCCGGTGCGACGATGTCGGACGACGGCTCCGACCGCGACCTCAAGGACTGGCTCGACCGCGAGGTGTTCGTCTCGCGCGGGCACATGGACGTCGAGAAGGAGGCGGACGGCGGGCTCGCGCTCGTCGCCCGCTACCGCAACGACACCTGGGGCGAGATGCGCACCCGGTGGCAGTTCACCGTCGACGGCGGGAAGGTCTCCCGCTTCGAGACCGGCCAGGCCTAGGACGGGAGCGGGGTGGGGGCCCGGCGGACGCCCCCGCCCCCGACACCCCCGCCCCCGGCGCCCCCCACCGCGGGCCCCGTGCGCCGCGGGGGACCTCAGCCCCGCCCGATGTACGGCATCGCCGTCGCCATCACCGTCGCGAACTGCACGTTCGCCTCCAGTGGCAGCGCCGCCATGTGCACCACCGTCGCCGCCACGTCCGCCGCGTCCATCACGGGCTCCGCCGCCAGTTCGCCGTTGGCCTGGAGGATCCCGGTCTGCATGCGGGCCGTCATCTCGGTCGCCGCGTTGCCGATGTCGATCTGCCCGCAGGCGATCCGGTACGCCCGCCCGTCCAGCGACAGGGACTTCGTCAGGCCCGTCATCGCGTGCTTCGTCGCCGTGTACGCGATCGAGTGCGGGCGCGGCACGTGCGCCGCGACGGAGCCGTTGTTGATGATCCGGCCGCCCCGCGGGTCCTGCTCCTTCATCGCCCGGAAGGCGGCCTGGGCGCAGAGGAACGCGCCCGTCAGGTTGACGTCGACCACCGCCCGCCAGGTCTCCGGGTCCAGCTCCTCGACGGGGACGCCGCCGCCCGCGAACGTACCGGCGTTGTTGAAGAGCAGGTCGACGCGGCCGTAGCGGTCCCGCACCGCCGCGAACAGGGCCGCCACCTCCTCCGCCGAGGTCACGTCCGTCGGGACGCACAGGAAGTCGCCGTCCGGCAGGGCCGCGGCCGTCTCCTCCAGGGCGCCGGCCCTGCGGCCCGCCAGGGCCACCGACCAGCCGGCCGCCGCGAGGGCGAGGGCCACGCTCCGGCCGATGCCCGATCCCGCTCCCGTCACCACTGCGATGCTCATGGCCGCGCAGCGTACGCGAGACGCGTGCGCCATGAACTCATCCGTCCGACACGTGGATGTTCTGTACTCGACAAGGGGAGGTCGCCCCGGGCCCTTCGAATGACGGACGCACAGCATCCGTCCGGGGAGGGGCACATGAACCGCACGCACGAGCACTCCGAGGAACTCCGCGCCGCAGCACGGCACTTCGGCCGCCGCCGGTTCCTCACCGCCACCGGCGCCGCCGCCGCGCTCGCCTTCGCCACCCAGCTGCCCGTCGCCGGCGCCGCGGCCGCCGCCGAGCTCGACGGGCGGCGCGTCACCGAGGACCCGTTCACCCTGGGCGTGGCCTCCGGCGACCCGCTGCCCGGCTCCGTCCTGCTCTGGACCCGGCTCGCGCCGCGCCCCTTCGAGCCCGGGGGCGGACTGCCCGCCGCCCGCGTCGGCGTCCACTGGGAGCTGGCCCGCGACGAGCGGTTCACCCGGACCGTGCGGCGCGGCCGGGTCACCGCCCACCCGGAGTTCCGGCACGCCGTGCACGTCGAGGTCGACCACCTCGACGCCGACCGGGTGTTCTACTACCGCTTCCGGGTCGGCGACTGGACCAGCCCGGTGGGACGGACCCGCACCGCCCCGGCCCCCGGCGCCCGCACCACCGGCCTGAAGCTCGCCGCCGTCTCCTGCCAGGCGTACCACGACGGCTACTTCACGGCCTACCGCCACCTCGCCGACGAGGACGTCGACGTCGTCTTCCACCTCGGCGACTACCTGTACGAGTACGCGGTCAACGCCACCGGCGGCGCCCGCGCCTACACGGACCGCACCCTCCCCGCCGTCTTCAACCGCGAGACCGTCACCCTGGAGGACTACCGGCTGCGCTACGGCCTCTACAAGTCGGACCCCGACCTGCGCGCCGCGCACGCCGCCCACCCCTTCGTCGTCACCTGGGACGACCACGAGACCGAGAACAACTACGCGGGCGGCACGCCCGAGAACGGCGTCCCGCCCGAGGAGTTCCTGCTCCGCAGGGCCGCCGCCTACCGCGCCTACTGGGAGCACCAGCCGCTGCGCCTCCCGCAGCGGCCCGAGGGCCCCGACATGCGGCTCTACCGGCGCCTGCGCTTCGGCCGCCTCGCCCAGTTCGACATCCTCGACACCCGCCAGTACCGCTCCGACCAGGCGTACGGCGACGGCTGGCAGGTCCCGGGCCCGCTCTCCGAGGACCCGGCGCGCACCATGACCGGCGCCGCGCAGGAGCGCTGGCTGCTCGACGGCTGGAGCGCCTCGCGGGCCCGCTGGAACGTCCTGCCGCAGCAGGTCGTGTTCGCCGAGCGCCGCGACCGCCCCACCGCCGACTTCAAGCTCTCCATGGACTCCTGGGACGGCTACCCGGCCTCCCGGCGGCGGATCCTCGCGGGCGCCGAGGCCGCCGGCGTGGAGAACCTGATGGTGCTCACCGGGGACGTCCACGTCGGCTACGGCCTCGACATCAAGGCCGACTTCCGCGACCCGTCCTCCCGGACCCTGGGCACCGAGATCGTCGCCACCTCGATCGCCAGCGGAAAGGACGGCGCCGACCGCCCGTCGAACTACGACCGGCTCACGCAGGCCAACCCGCACCTGCGGTTCTTCAACGGGCGCCGGGGCTACGTCACGGTGGCGCTCGGCGAGGAGAGCGCCCGCGCCGACTTCCGTACGGTCCCGTACGTGACGACCCCGGGCGCCCCCGTCACCACCGCGGCCTCCTACGTCACGGAGGCGGGCAACCCGGGCCTCACCCCTGCCTGACCAGCACCTCCCGCGGATAGCGGACGCCGACGCGGTCCCGTACCGCGTCGAGCGTCCGCATCACCGCGAGCGTGCCGTCGAGGGGGACGAGCGGCGACTCCGTCTCGCCTGCTCGCAGGCAGCGCATCACCTCGGCCGCCTCGTGCCGCATCGAGTGCGGGTCGTCCTCGTTCACGTACTCCACGGGCTCCCGCCCCTCCCGCACCAGCGTGAACCGCTCGGGGAAGAAGAAGCCGCGCGGCACGTCGATGCGGCCCTCGGTGCCGGTCACGGACGCCGTCAGCGGGGTGTCCGCCTCCAGGGAGCAGGACAGCAGCGCCGACGCCCCCGACTCCCAGCCCAGCAGCATCCCCGTGTTCAGGTCGACGCCCTCCGGGGAGATCCGCGCGTGCGCCTGCACCACGGACGGCTCGCCCAGCAGCAGGTGCGCGAACGACACCGGGTACACGCCCAGGTCGAGCAGCGCCCCGCCGCCCACGGCCGGGTCCCGCAGCCGGTGGTCGGCCGCGAAGGGGCCCGCGAGCCCGAAGTCCGCCTGGATCGTGCGGACCTCGCCGACGGCGCCGTCGCGCACCAGCTCCACCAGGCGCCGGACGAGCGGGTTGCAGTACATCCACATGGCCTCCATCAGGAAGAGGCCCCGGTCCCGGGCGAGGCCGACCAGCTCGGCCGCCTCGGGGGCGTTGAGCGTGAACGCCTTCTCGCACAGCACCGCCTTGCCGGCCTCCAGGGCGAGGCCCGCCGCCTCCCGGTGGGCGTGGTGCGGCGTCGCGACGTACACCACGTCCACGTCCTCGTCGGCGAAGAGCCCGGCCCACTCGCCGTACGCCCGCGCGATGCCGTGCCGGTCGGCGAAGGCCTTCGCCGAGGCCTCCGTGCGGGACGCCACCGCGACGACCTCGGCGCCGTCGAGCGTCCGCAGGTCCGTGGCGAACCGCTCCGCGATCCCGCCCGTCGCCAGGATCCCCCAGCGCACTGTCCTGTCCATGTCCATCCCCACCCTGAAACTCCGACCCTGAGATTCCGGCCCGGGACCGCGCCCGGACATCCGACCCTGCGATGCCGACCCGTCGGTCCGACGCGGCGAACCCGTGTCGGTCGTGTCGATCGAGCTGAGAGCATAGGCGCGGATTCAACGAAACGGAGCTGTCGATGCCGGAGAGCGGCCAGAAAACAACACAGGGGAACATAACCGAACCCGCCCCCGTCGCGGCGCGACGGCGGACGGGTCTCCTCGTCACCCTCGTCCTGGGCGGCCTCAGCGCCCTCCCCCCGCTCTCCATGGACATGTACCTCCCGGCGCTCCCGGAGATCAGCCGGGCCCTGCACGCCCCCGCCGGCACCGTCCAGCTCACCCTCACCGCCTGCATCGGCGGCATGGCGCTCGGCCAGCTCGTCGTCGGACCCATGAGCGACAAGTGGGGCCGCCTGCGGCCGCTGCTCACCGGCATGGCCGTCTACGTCGTCGCCAGCGTCGTCTGCGCCCTCGCCCCCACCGCCGGACTCCTCGTCGGCTTCCGGCTCCTCCAGGGCCTCGCGGGCGCGGCGGCCATCGTCATCGCCCGCGCCGTGGTGCGCGACCTGTACGACGGCGTCGAGATGGCCCGCTTCTTCTCCACCCTCATGCTGATCTCCGGCGCCGCCCCCATCGCCGCCCCCCTCATCGGCGGCCAGATCCTCCGCGTCACCGACTGGCGGGGCGTCTTCTACGTCCTCGCCGCGATCGGCGCGCTCCTCACCCTGGTCGTCTGGCGCTTCCTGGGCGAGACCCTGCCCCCCGAACACCGCCAGCAGGGCGGCGTCGGCGCGGCCCTGCAGACCATGCGCGGCCTCCTCGCCGACCGCGTCTTCACCGGATACATGCTCACCGGGGGCCTCGCGTTCGCCGCCCTCTTCGCGTACATCACGGCCTCGCCGTTCGTGATCCAGGAGATCTACGGGGCCTCCCCGCAGACCTTCAGCCTGCTCTTCGGCATCAACTCCGTCGGCCTCGTCGCCTTCGGCCAGATCAACGGCAAGCTGCTCGTCGGACGCGTCAGCCTCGACAAGGTCCTCGGCTGGGGCCTCGGCACGACCCTCCTGGCCGCCGTCGCCCTCCTCCTCATGACCAGCGGCGCCTTCGGCGACGTCGGGCTCGTCCCCGTCGCCGCCGGGCTCTTCGTCCTCATGTCCGCGATGGGCCTGACCACGCCCAACACCAACGCCCTCGCCCTCATGCGCACCCCGCACGCCGCCGGCTCCGCCTCCGCGCTCCTCGGCACCTCCTCCTTCCTCGTCGCCGCGCTCGCCTCCCCCCTCGTCGGCCTCGCCGGCGAGCACACGGCCGTCCCCATGGCCGCCGTCCAGCTCGGCTGCGCCGTCCTCGCCCTCGGCTGCTTCCTGGGCCTCTGCCGCCCCTGGCAGCAGCGACAGCGGTCCGTCTGAGCCCGGTACGGTCACGGCGTCGGCCGGCGCGTCGGCGGGGCGTCGGCGGTGATCGGCGGTGCGTCGGCGGCGCCTAGACTGTCTCGGTGAACGCCTCGTCTCCCTCCGCCGACTCCCTGCGCGCGGCCCTCGCCGCGCTGCTCGACGGGCTCCCGCCCCGGCAGGCCGCGCAGGCCGTCGAGCGGCTGATCGCCAACTACCGGGGGACCACCCCCACGGACGCCCCGGTGCTCCGCGACCGCTCCGACGTCGCCGCGTACGCCGCGTACCGGATGCCGGCGACCTTCGAGGCGGTACGGGGCGCCCTCGACGCCCTGCGGACGGCCGCGCCCGCGTGGGAGCCGCGCTCGCACACCGACGTCGGCGGCGGCACCGGCGCTGCGAGCTGGGCCGTCGCCGAGGCCTGGGACGTGGCCCCGCCCCGCACGACCGTCCTCGACTGGGCGGAACCCGCCCTGGCCCTCGGCCGCGAGCTGGCCGGCGGGGTCCTCGACGCCGAGTGGCGCCGCGAGCGCATCGGCGCCGCCCTGCGCCTCGACGAGACCGACCTGGTCACCGTCTCGTACGTGCTGAAGGAGCTGACCGAGGCGGACCGCGCCGCGCTCGTCGCCGAGGCCGCCCGGGCCGCCCGGGGCGCCGTCGTGATCGTCGAGCCCGGCACCCCGGACGGTTACGAGCGGATCATCGCCGCCCGCACCGCGCTCGTCGGGGCCGGGTTCACGGTCGCTGCGCCCTGCCCGCACAGCGGCGCCTGCCCGATCGTGCCGGGCACGGACTGGTGCCACTTCGCGGCACGGGTCAGCCGCTCCTCCCTGCACCGGCGGGTGAAGGGCGGCTCGCTGCCCTACGAGGACGAGAAGTACGCGTACGTGGCGGCCGTCCGGTTCCCTGCGACCCCCGCGCCCTCCCGCGTCACCCGCCGCCCGCAGATCCGCAAGGGCCAGGTGCTCCTGGAGCTCTGCGGGCCCGACGGCCTGGCCCGCGACACCGTGACGAAGCGCCACGGGCCCCTGTACAAGCAGGCCCGCGACGCCGAGTGGGGCGACCCCTGGCCGCCCGCCGACGAGGACTGACGGTCAGGCCCGCAGCTCCTGCGTGCAGCACTTCACGCTGCCGCCGCCCTTGAGGAGCTCGCCCAGGTCCATGCCGATCGGCTCGAAGCCACGCTGCCGCAGCGGCTCGAAGAGGCCCACGGCGGTCTGCGGCAGCAGGACGTGGCGGCCGTCGCTGACCGCGTTCAGGCCGAGCGCCGCCGCGTCGGCCCCGGTGGCGAGCAGCGCGTCAGGGAAGAGCCGGGCGAGGACGGCCCTGCTCCCGGGCGAGAAGGCCTCCGGGTGGTACATGACCTCGTCCCGGGCGTCGTCCAGGACGCACAGCGCCGTGTCCAGGTGGTAGTAGCGCGGGTCCACCAGCTCCAGGCCGATCACCGGGCGCCCGAAGAACTCCTGCGCCTCCAGCTGGGCGAGCGGACTGGAGCGGAAGCCGTGGCCCGCCAGGACCCAGGAGGCGGTGACGGCGAAGTCGCCCTCGCCCTCGTTGACGTGCTCCGGCGCCCGGACGTCCTCCGGCGCCCAACCGTTTCTGCGGTACCAGGCCAGATGGGCGGCGGCCTCGTCCGTGCGCTCCGGGTAGGCGAACTTCGCGCCGAGCACCCGGCCGTCGACGACGGTGGCGCCGTTGGCGGCGAAGACCATGTCGGGCAGGGCGGGGTGGGGCTCCAGCAGCTCCACGGTGTGGCCGAGCGAGCGGTAGCGGTCGCGCAGGTCCTCCCACTGGGCGAGGGCGAGCGGCAGGTCGACCGGTTTCGTGGGGTCCATCCAGGGGTTGATGGAGTACGTCACCGTGAAGTGCGTGGGTGGGCACATCAGGTAACGGCGGGGCGAGGGCGTGCGCGGAGTGGGGCGCAATGAGGGCTCCTCACGGATCACGAACGAACGGACGGAGGTAAGAACCGAAGATCGGTGGACCCCATGGTCCGCTCTCGACGGCCCGCGCGCTGTGGACCGTTCGGGTGGTTCCGCCTCCCTCCCGGACCGCGAGCCGCACCGAACCCCACGGGAAACGTCCGTCCCCCACCCTGTCGCGAGACGCCACGTCTCGCGGGCTGCTAGATTGGCGCCATGCCCGAGCCCAAGGCCCCCGACGCCTCCCGCCGCAGCGAACGCTCCCGCCGCGCCATCTTCGACGCCGCCCTCGCCCTCGTCTCCGAGGCCGGGTACGCCCGGACCACCATCGAGGGCATCGCCGCCCGCGCGGGGGTCGGCAAGCAGACCATCTACCGCTGGTGGCCCTCCAAGGCCGCCGTCCTCCTCGACGCCTTCCTCGACCTCGCCGCCCGCGCCAACGAGGCCCTCGGCGGCGACGCCGACAGTGAGATCCCCGACACCGGAGACCTCGCCGCCGACCTCCGGTACGTCCTGCGCTCCACCGTCGACGAGATGAACGACCCCGCCTTCGACGCCCCCACGCGGGCGCTCGCCGCCGAGGGGATCGTCGACCCCGAACTCGGTGCCCGCTTCACCAGCGCGCTGCTCGAACCCCAGCTCGCGTACTACACCCGCCGCATCGAGGCCGCCCGCGCGGCCGGGGACGTCGACCCGGACGTCGACCCCCGCCTCGCCGTCGAGCTGCTCGTCGGGCCGCTCCACCACCGCTGGATCCACCGCACCCTGCCGCTCACCCACGCCTACGCCGACGCCCTCGTCGACCAGGTCCTGCGCGGCCTCGCCCCCCGCCCCTGACCGCCGCCCGCGCCCCCTCGGTGCCCCCGTTCCCCACCCCGGTTCCGCCGTCCGGTCACCCGGAGCGCAGGATGGTGGGACCATGGGCAGAGCCGAACGGGCGAGCATGAGGTGTGAGGGGATAGATGGGCGACGGCATCGGCCGCTACCGCGGCACGGAGAGCAAACTCGCACAGTGGCTGCGCAGGCGCCCGAAACGCACCGCGGCCGACGAGGAGAACGACCGCGAGACGCTGCTCCTGGCCGTCGCCGCCGCCGGGCTGCCCCTGGCCCCCGCCGCGTACCCCGTGGGCTACAGCTGCTCCTGTGAGCGCATCGGCTGTCCCACCCCCGCCCGCCACCCCGTCTCGTTCGCCTGGCAGACCCAGTCGACCACCGACCGGGCGCAGGTCGAGCGCTGGGCCCGGAACGAGCCCGAGGCCAACTTCATCACCGCCACCGGCATGGTCCACGACGTCCTCGACGTGCCGCTGGCCGCCGGCCGGGCCGCCCTGGAGCGGCTCCTGATCGAGGGCGTCGAGGTCGGACCCGTCGTCGAGTCCCCGGACAGCGGCGACGGCGGCCGGATGCTCTTCTTCACCGCCACCCGCGGCACCCCCGAGGACGAGGACGAGTGGTGGCCCTGTGAGCTGGACTGCCACCCCGAGACGATGGACGAGCACCCGGGGCTCCGCTGGCACTGCCGCGGCAGCTACGTCCTCGTACCGCCCGCCCGGCTGCCCGGCGACGGGGAGGACCACCCCGTCCTCACCTGGGTCCGCGGGCCCGAGCAGCCCCTGCCCGACCCGCTGAACCTCCTGGAGACCCTCACCGACGCGTGCGCCCGGTACGCCGCCGCGGGCGAGGGGGACGCGGCCCACCAGGTCGCCTGGCCGCTGACCCGCTGACGTCCGGAGGCGCTTGGCCCGCTGACGTCCCGAGCCGCTTGGCCCGCTGACGTCCCGAGCCGCCGAGACCGGGTCCCGCCGGCCCGACGGCCCGACGGCGTGCGGAACCGCCGGTTACGAGCCGACCGCCGCCACCACGCCCTGGAGCCGGCCCGCGACGACGACCGCGTCCTCGGCCGTGCCCGCCGGGCGCACCAGCGCCGCCTGGTCCGACACCCACTCCCGGGTGACCGTGTCCGTGACCTCCCCGGTCATCAGCGCCTTCACCTCGGGCGCCACCTTCGGCCGGTACCCCTTCGCCGCCGTCTGGCGCTCGAAGTACCGCGTGGCGAAGAAGACGAGCGCGCCGCCGTCCCGGGTGCGCAGCCCCAGGGGCGCGAAGTCCCCCTGGTCCGCGACCTGGTCGACGTACTGGGTCACGAGCCCCGGCCGGTTCTCGCCCTTCAGCCGGTCATCGCGCCAGCCCGTGGTGTGCGGCCCGGCGGCGAGCGGCCCCCGCTCGCCGTCCCTCAGGAACGCCGCGTACCGCGCTCCGAGGTCCTTCGGCGCCACGGCGACGGCGTCCGAGTCCGCGGCGACCGGCACCGCGTACCCCTCCTCCGCCGCGAACTCCGGCACGGCGGCGGTGCTCAGGATCGCCAGGTGGGCGACCTCCCACGGCTGGTCCGGCCCGTTGCGCAGGAAGGCGAGGAGCCAGCGGTTGTCCTCGCGGCCCTCGTCGACGTCCCGGTTCGAGTCGGTGTCGGCCACGAACCAGCGCGGCCAGCCCGCCTTGCGGGGCAGCAGGAAACGGGCGTCGGTCAGTTCGAGCGGCTGGTGGTTCGGGTTGCCGCCGGGGCTCGTGACCGCACGCGACCGCAGCCCGGCCTGGTTCGTGGCACCGAAGGGGCCGGTCACCCGGTCCGCGTCGAGGGCCGGGTCGTGCGCCTTGTCGGCCCGGTTGTAGGCGGCCGTGAACTCGGCGAGCGCCTGCGCGGCCTCGGCCTCCGTCGCCGCCGGCAGCAGGGCCAGCTCGCCGTGCACCGTCACGCAGCCGCTCGCCGCCAGCGTCAGGACGAGCGTCGCCGCGGTCGCCGCGATCCCCCTCGCCGCCAGCCGCGCCCGCGACTGCACCCGCGGTCGCCTCAGCCTTCTCATCGGTCGCCTTCTGCTCTCCACCGGCACGGACGCCCCCGACCCTATCGGGGCCCGGAACGCCCCGGGCGCCGGGACCGGATACAGCGCCCACACCGTGACCTGAGGCCCGCGCACCCGGACAGGGCCGTGCCCCGGGTGCTTCAATTCCGACATGAACACGACCGCGCACGGCTCCGCAGCCGACCTCGACATCGACATCGACGTCCTCCGGGTCTTCTGTGCGGGCGACGGCCGGCACGGCAACGCCCTCGGAGTCGTACGCGACGGGCGCATCGTCCCGGACGAGTCCTCCCGGCAGGCGCTCGCCAAGGAACTCGGCTTCAGCGAGACGGTTTTCGTGGACGACCCCGAGCGGGGGATCGTCGACATCTACACCCCGGGCCTGCGCCTCCCCTTCGCCGGTCACCCGCTCGTCGGCGCCGCCTGGCTCCTCGACCTGGAGGTCGTCCAGCCGCCGGCCGGCGAGGTGTGGGTGCGCGGGGACGGCGAGTTCACCTGGATCGAGGCGCGCGCCGAGTGGGCGCCGCCGCGCACCCTGCGCCGGTACGGCTCCGCGGCCGAGGTGGACGCCCTCGACGTACCGGAGCCCGGGGAGTGGATCTACGCCTGGGCGTGGGAGGAGGAGGCTGCCGGCCGCGTCAGGGCGCGGGCCTTCCCCGGGCGCGGGGACGGCATCGACGAGGACGAGGCGACCGGCGCGGCGGCGCTGCTGCTCACGGCGGAGCTGGGACGTGCCCTGAACATCACACAGGGCCGGGGGTCGCAGTTGCTCACGGCCCCCGGCCCCGACGGGATCGTGGAGCTGGGCGGCCGGGTCCGCCTGGATCACACGCTCACGCGCTGAGCGGGAACTCCCCGCCCAGCTCGCGGAAGACGGCGCTGTTGAAGGCGAACGCCCGCTTGCACTCGTCGACGATCCGCTGCTTCTCCAGGTCGTCGGCGTTCACGCCGTCGAGCAGCTCGCGGTAGGTCCGCTTGAACGCGGCCGGGTTGGAGATCGCGTCGAAGACGTAGAAGCGGACGCCGTCGCCCTTGCGCGTGAAGCCCCAGGTCCGCTCGGCCTTGTCGCGGATGATCTGACCGCCCGACAGGTCCCCGAGGTAGCGGGTGTAGTGGTGGGCGACGTAGCCGGCGGGCCAGTCGCGGGCGCACTCGGCGACCCGCTCCGCGTACGCCTCGGTGGCGGGCAGCGGGGAGACTGCGGCGCGCCAGTCCGGCCCGCGCAGATGGGCGAGGTCCTGCTCCAGGGCGGCCGTGCGGTACAGCTCCGGCCGTATGAACGGCCCGGCGACCGGGTCGTCCCGCAGGGCCTCCGCGCCCTCCTCCAGGGCCTGGTAGACGAACCAGAGCTGCTCGGTGTAGCGCGCGTACGCGTCCACGGCCAGCCGTCCGCCGAGGAGGTCGCTCATGAAGGACGACGTCTCCGCCTCCGTGTGCTGCTCGTGCGAGGCCGTACGGATGAGCGTGGAGAAGGGCGTGTCCAATGCGTGCCTCCGGGACCGATGGGACGGGAACCGATGACGATCCTGCCAAGTTAGGCATGCCTAAGTCAACGGTTCCCGACGTCCTGTCGGTAAGAGACGTACCCCTCCGAGGGGTCAGGGCAACGTCAGGATTTCCGCCCCGTCCTCCGTCACCACGAGGGTGTGCTCGAACTGCGCCGTCCGCTTGCGGTCCTTCGTCACCACGGTCCAGCCGTCGTCCCACATGTCGTAGTCGTGGGTGCCGAGGGTGAGCATCGGCTCGATCGTGAAGGTCATGCCGGTCTTGATGACGGTGGTGTGGTGGGGCGAGTCGTAGTGCGGCACGATCAGGCCGGAGTGGAAGGACGAGTTGATGCCGTGCCCGGTGAAGTCGCGCACGACGCCGTAGCCGAAGCGCTTCGCGTACGACTCGATGACCCGGCCGATGATGTTGATCTGGCGGCCCGGCTTCACGGCCTTGACGGCCCGGTTGAGGGACTCCCGGGTGCGCTCCACGAGCAGCCGCGACTCCTCGTCGACGTCGCCGCAGAGGTAGGTGGCGTTGTTGTCGCCGTGCACGCCGTTGATGTACGCCGTGACGTCGAGGTTCACGATGTCGCCGTCCCGCAGCACCGTGGAGTCGGGGATGCCGTGGCAGATGACCTCGTTGACCGAGGCGCACAGCGACTTGGGGAAGCCGCGGTAGCCCAGCGTGGACGGGTAGGCGCCGTGGTCGCACATGAACTCGTGCGCGACCCGGTCGAGCTCGTCGGTGGTGACACCCGGGGCGATGTGCTTGGCGGCCTCCTCCATCGCCCGCGCGGCGATGCGGCCGGCGATCCGCATCCGCTCGATGGTGTCGGAATCCTGCACCTCGGGCCCGGTGTACGGGGCGGGAGCGGGCTTCCCGACGTACTCGGGGCGGCGGATGGAGCCGGGAACGGAGCGAGGGGGGGAGAGCTCCCCCGGTACGAGAAGCGACTGGCCAGACATGTCAGCGAGTTTAACGACAGCGGGTGGGGCAGCATGGGTCTCGGAGGAAGGAGCCGACGACGATGGCCCTGTTCAAGAAGCGCACCGCAGGAAAAGCGGGCGAGTGGTTCTACTGCCTGGAGCACAAGAAGGTCGAGGAGGGCCCCGACTGCCCCGCGAAGAACCGGTTCGGCCCCTACGGCAGCCGGGAGGAGGCCGCCCACGCCATGGAGACCGCCCGCGAGCGGAACCTGGAGTGGGAGACCGACCCGAAGTGGCACGACGCCCCGGGGGACGCGCCCCGCTCCGACGGGACCCCTGACTAGCGTCCGGGTGCGGGGGGCGCCCGCCCGCGACCGGCCGATCAGCCGGTGGCGGGCGCCTCCCGCTGCTCGGCCTGTTCCCCATGCTGGGTCTGCTGGGCCTGCTGGGCCTGGCGGGCCTGCTCGGCCTCCTGCGCTTGCCGGGCCTTGCGGGCGAGGGAGTCCTCGTCGGTGTCGGAGTCGTACGTCAGCAGCTTCGGCAGCGCCAGACAGAGCAGGCCCACCGAGGCGACGCACGCCACGCCGCCGCTCCAGACCGCCGCCCTCGTCCCGGTCCAGCCCGCCATCGCACCCGCCCGCACCTGACCCAGCTGCGGGCCGACGCTGTACGAGAGCACCTCGATGCCCGCGAGGCGGCCGCGCAGCTCCTCGGGGATCGTCTGGTTCCAGATCGTGGAGCGGCCGAGCCCGCTCAGCATGTCGCCCGCCCCCGCGAAGGCCAGGCAGAGCAGCACCAGCCAGACGTTCCCGAACCAGCCGGCCGCAGCGATCGCCAGCCCCCAGCCGGCCGCCCCGCCGACCACGAGCAGTCCGTGCCGCCGCACCTTCGACGTCCAGCCGCTGGTGAGCCCGAGGACCAGCGAGCCCACCGAGCCCGCCGCGTACATCAGGCCCAGTGACCAGTCCGCGTCCAGCTCGTCCGCGAGGAACGGGAAGATCGCGTTCGGGAAGGCGAAGAGCATCGCGGCCAGATCGACCGCGTACGTCCCCAGGAGCACCGGCCGCGACCACGCGTACCGCGCGCCCTCCGCGATGCCCCGCAGCGAGGGCTTCTCGGCGTCGTGCGCGGGCGGCGCCGGGGAGAGCCGGCGGCAGAGCAGCACCGAGAGCGCGAACCCGGCGATCGTCACCCCGTACGCCGGGGCGTGACCCGCGTACGCCACGACGAGCCCGGCGACGGCCGGGCCCGCGATGGCGCCGGTCTGCCAGCGCAGCGAGTTCAGCGCGGCCGCCGCCGTCTGGTGCTCGTGCGCCACGATCCGCGCCAGCAGCGAGTCCAGGGCGGGCCGCTGGAGCCCCGCGAGCGCGGAGACCCCGGCCGCGACGACGTACAGCGGCCACAGCATCGGGTCCGGCAGCAGCGCGTTCAGGAACAGCAGCAGCGCGAGCAGCCCGAGCCCCGCCTCCGTGCCGAGGATCACCCTCCGCCGGTCGACGGCGTCGGCCAGCGCCCCGCCGTACAGCCCGAAGACCACCAGCGGCACCAGTTCGACGGCGCCCATCGCGCCGACGGCGAGCGGCGAGCCGGTCAGTTCCTTGATCTGCAGCGGCAGGGCGACCATGGCCATGGCGCTGCTGAAGAAGGTCACCAGACCCTGGACCCACAGCAGCCGGAAGTCACGGGAGGCGCGCCACGGCGCCGGATCGGGCAGCAGGGCGGAGAGCTTCGACGACATCGACGACACGAGGGCTCATCGTCCGGGGGTTCGGTGCCGAGGGCAACCGGATTACCGGCCCGCCCGCAGCCCCGCTCGCCGTCCCGCCCGCGGTCCCGCCCGCGCACCTCGCCGCGGCCCCGCCCGCGCACCCCGTCGCGGTCCCGCCCGCGCCACCTTGTCGCGGGCCGCACCCGACCCCGACCCCGGGCCGCACCCGACCCCGACCCCGGGCCGCACCCGATCCCGGGCCCGGTCGCTGGCCCGAGCCCGGTCGCGGGCCGAGCCCGGTCGCGGGCCGCGCCCGGCGGTCGTCGTGTCACCAGCGGGGCGGCGGCGGTGCCGTCAGCCGGTCGGCGAGCCGGGCGAGCCGGTCGGCGAACCGGCGGCGGCCGTGCGGCGACGGCAGGCTGTTCTCGCCCGCCGCCGCGCTGACCAGGTGCTGCACGGTGTCCAGGTCCACGGCCGAGCCCTCCGTCACCGACAGCGCCTCGTGCGCGAGGCCCCGCACCTCCGTGTCCCCGGCGTCCAGGGCCAGCACCGTCGCCCCCGCCCGGCGGGCGTCGTGCACCCGCTGGAGCAGCTCGTCGTCCGGCCGCCGGGGCGCCACCATCAGCAGCGTCGCCCCCCGCCCCGCCGCCGCGAGACGGCCGAGCCCCACCGACAGGTGCGCCGGGGCGTCCGCCCGCACCCGGTGGCGCACCAGCGTCGGCGCCAGCTGGGGCAGCCCGGACCACGCCGCCTCGTCGACGAGGTGCGCCGCCAGGTGCCAGGGCTCGTACGCGCGCGTGCCGACCAGGAGCAGCCCGCTCCGGTGCGGCACCAACGAGGACCGCAGCGCGCCCGCGAACCGGCGCGCCGCGCCCGGCCACTCGGTCCCGGCCAGCACTTCCCGCAGCAACGCGACCCGTACGGCATCCATGGGCCCGCATCCTGCACCCGGCCGGGGCCGCCGGGTGGCGGATCGGTGGAGTTCCACCCGTACGGGAGCGGCCCCGGCACCCCGACCGGTCGGTAATGTCGGGGCCATGACTACGACTGACAGCAAGCCCGCCCCGAAGGATCCGTGGGACCTCCCCGACGTCTCCGGCCTCGTCGTCGGCGTCCTCGGCGGCACCGGGGACCAGGGCCGCGGCCTCGCCTTCCGCCTCGCCAAGGCCGGGCAGCGGGTGATCATCGGGTCCCGCGCCGCCGACCGGGCGCGCGAGGCCGCCGCGCAGGTCGGCCACGGCGTCGAGGGCGCCGACAACGCCGAGTGCGCGCGCCGCAGCGACATCGTCATCGTCGCCGTCCCGTGGGACGGGCACGCCAAGACCCTGGAGTCCCTGCGCGAGGAACTCGCCGGCAAGCTCGTCGTCGACTGCGTCAACCCGCTCGGCTTCGACAAGAAGGGCGCCTACGCCCTCAAGCCCGAGGAGGGCTCCGCCGCCGAGCAGGCCGCCGCGCTGCTGCCGGACTCCCGGGTCACGGCCGCCTTCCACCACCTCTCCGCCGTCCTCCTCCAGGACGCCTCGATCGACGAGATCGACACGGACGTCATGGTGCTCGGCGAGGAGCGCGCCGACGTCGAGACCGTCCAGGCCCTGGCCGGCCGCATCCCCGGCATGCGCGGCGTCTTCGCGGGCCGCCTCCGCAACGCCCACCAGGTCGAGTCGCTCGTCGCCAACCTGATCTCGGTCAACCGCCGCTACAAGGCCCACGCGGGCCTGCGGATCACCGACGTCTGAGCCCCCGGCCGCCCGTCGCCCCGGGCGACCCGTCGGCTGCCGCCGGCCCCGGAGCGGCCGGGGGCGGAGCCGGAGACGGGACGCTTCGGGGCATGGGGGACACTGGACGGGCACCGTCAGCCGTACCCGGACAGGAGCCGACCCCCATGCCCCGCCTCGCCCTCTACGCCCTCGTGGTCTGCGCCCTGGCCGTCGCCGCGGCCGTCGTCTCCTTCGTCCAGGGCAGCTTCCTCGGCATCGTGTGGATCCTCCTCGCCGGTCTCTCCTCCAACATGGCCTGGTACTACCTCCGCCGCGCCAAGGCCGAGAAGGCCGCCGCCCAGCCGCAGGGATGACCCCGCGGGCCCCTCACCGCCGGGTCTAGACCGCGCAGAACTCCGGGGTCTCCTGCCAGAAGCGGAACAGCTGCGAGCCGCAGTACCGGCTGAGCTCCGGCACGCCGAGCGAGCGCATCAGCGCGTCGATCGCGTCGAAGAAGGCGTCGTTGACCGCCGGCACGAACAGCAGGGCTATCACGACGAAGAAGCCGTACGGCGCGTACGGCTCGACCTGTCGCTTCACCTTGTACGACAGCCAGGGCTCCAGGATTCCGTAGCCGTCCAGGCCCGGCACCGGCAGCAGGTTCAGGAGCGCCGCCGTCACCTGGAGGAACGCCAGGAAGGCGAGCGCGTACCGGAAGGCGGGCGGCACGCCGTCGAGCGCGTCCAGCCAGAACGGCGCCGTGCAGACGAGCGCGAAGAGGACGTTGGCGAGCGGGCCGGCCGCCGAGACGAGGCTGTGCTTCCAGCGGCCCCTGATCCGGCCCTGCTCGATGAAGACGGCGCCGCCCGGCAGACCGATCCCGCCCATGATCACGAACAGGACCGGCAGCACGACGCTGAGCACGGCGTGGGTGTACGCGAGCGGGTTCAGCGTCAGGTAGCCCTTGGCGCCCACGGTGATGTCCCCGCCGTGCAGCGCGGTGCGGGCGTGCGCGTACTCGTGGAGACAGAGCGACACCACCCACGCCGAGGTGACGAAGAGGAACACCGCGAGCCCGGGGGAGGCGGCGAAGTCCGTCCACACCGCCCAGCCGGTGACGGCCATGACGGCGAGGATCGCCAGGAAGACGGGGCTGATCCGCCGTTCGTGGCGCCGGGTGGTGGCCGTGGTCATCGCGGAACTCCAGGGGACGGGGAAGGGGCACTGCGCGGTCGGTGGCCGCAAGGACGGCCGGTGTGCGGGAAACGTACCGCCCGCCGCCCCGAGTTCCTGCCCGGAGCCCGCATCGGTACTCATCCGGGACCTCTCCGGGTACCGGGCCCCGCCCCCGTACGGGCAGCGGCCGGCGCCCCCTACGGGCCCCCGTGCGGGGGCTCGCGGAGAATGGGGCCGTGCGCTACTCCCTCCTCGGCCCCACGCGGGCCCACGCGACCGACGGCACGGACCGGGCCGTCGGAGGGCCCCGGGTCCGTGCGCTCCTCACCGTGCTCGCCCTGCGCCCGGGGCGGACCGTGCCCGTCGGCGTCCTCGTCGACGAGGTCTGGCACGGCGACGAACCGCCCGCCGACGCGGTCGCCGCGCTCCAGGCCCTCGTCGGCCGGCTCCGCAGGGCGCTCGGCCGCGACCGGATCGTCTCCGCCGAGGGCGGCTACCGGCTCGACGCCGCACCCGAGGACGTGGACCTCCACCGCTTCGAACGCCTCACCGCCGACGGGACCGCCGCCCTCGACGCCGGGGACCCGGAGACGGCGGCCCGGCTCCTCGACGAGGCCCTCGGCCTCTGGCGGGGGCCCGCCCTCGCCGACCTCCCCGACCGGGACGCCGAGGCCGCCCGCCGGGAGGCCCGCCGACTCGACGCCCGCCGCGCCCGGCTCGGCGCCACCCTGGCGCTCGGCGCCGCGGCCGACGCCCTCCCCGAACTCACCGCCCTGTGCGCCGCCCACCCCCTGGACGAGCCGCTCCAGGCCCTCCGCATCCGGGCCCTGCGCGCCACCGGCCGCCCCGCCGAGGCCCTCGCCGCCTACGAGACGGTGCGCCGCGCCCTCTCCACCCGCCTCGGCACGGACCCGTCACCGGCCCTGCGCGCCCTCCACGCGGAGCTGCTCGCCCCCGCCCCGGCCCCGGCCCCCGCCCCGGCCCCGGCCCCCGCCCCGGCCCCGGCCCCGGCCCCCGCCCCCGCCCCGAAGACGACCGCGCCCGCGCCCCCACCCCGCACCCCCGGCAATCTGCGGGCCCGTCTGACCAGCTTCGTCGGGCGGGACGAGGAGATCGCCGCCGTCCGCGAGGACCTGCGCGGCGCCCGGCTCGTGACCCTCCTCGGCCCCGGCGGGGCGGGGAAGACGCGCCTGTCGCAGGAGGCGGCCGAGCGCGGCGCCGAGGACTGGCCCGACGGGGCGTGGGTGGCCGAACTCGCCCCCGTACGCGACCCGGAGGCCGTCGCCGAGACCGTACTCGCCGCCGTCGGGGCGCGGGAGACCGTGCTGCGCGGTGCGGGCGCCGAGGAGCTGCGCGGCGGCGGCGACCCCGTCGACCGGCTTGTGGAGCACTGCGCGGGGCGGCGGATGCTGCTCCTCCTCGACAACTGTGAGCACGTGGTCGGTGCGGCGGCGGTGCTCGCCGAGACGCTGCTGGCCCGTTGCCCGGAGGTGCGGGTTCTGGCGACGAGCCGGGAGCCGTTGGGGGTGCCGGGTGAGGTGGTGCGGCCGTTGGGGCCGTTGCCGGTGGAGGCGGCGGTGCGGTTGCTGGGGGAGCGGGGTGCGGCGGCGCGCCCGGGGTTCCGGGTGGAGGAGGATCCGGGGGCGGTGGAGGAGGTGTGCCGGCGGCTCGACGGGCTGCCGCTGGCGATCGAGCTGGCGGCGGCGCGGTTGCGGATGCTGACGGTGCGGCAGGTGGCGGAGCGGCTGGACGACCGGTTCCGGCTGCTGACGTCGGGGGCGCGGACGGTGCTGCCGCGTCAGCAGACGTTGCGGGCGGTCGTGGACTGGTCGTGGGAGTTGCTGGACGGGCCGGAGCGGGCGGTGCTGCGGCGGTTGTCGGTGTGTACGGGCGGGTGCGACCTGGAGGCGGCGGAGGCGGTCTGCGGGCCGCTGCCGGCGGGGCCGGGGGCGGCGGGCGTGTTCGACGTGGTGGCGGCGCTGGTCGACAAGTCGCTGGTGGTGGCCGCGCCCGGTGAGGGCGGCATGCGGTACCGGCTCCTTGAGACGGTGGCGGAGTACGCGGGGGAGCGGCTGGACGAGGTGGGGGAGCGGGCGGAGGTCGAGCGGCGCCACCTGACGTACTACCGCGAACTCGCCCGCACCGGCGACCCGCTCCTGCGCGGACCCGGACAGGTCGCCGCCATGGCCCGCTTCGAGGTCGAGTACGGCAACCTGCGCACCGCCCTGCGCCGGGCCGTCGACGCCCGGGACGAGGACGAGGCGCTGGTCCTCGTGCACTCCCTGCTCTGGTACTGGCAGATGCGCGACCTGCGGTCCGACGCCCTGTACTGGTCCCGGGCGGCCGCCGCGCTCGGGCCCGATCCGTTCGCGCCGCCCGCCGCCCCCGTCGTACCCCTGCACGAGCCGTGCACGGCCGCGCCGCCGCCCCTCGCCGAGGAACAGCGCTGGGAGGCCCGGCGCGGGGTGCGGCTCGTGGAACTGCTCAACATGGACCACGAGACCGGCCGCTGGACCAGCCCCGAGGGCGTGGACCGGCTCCGCGAGATCACCGCCGTCTACCGGCCGGGGCTGCCCCAGACGTGCCGGCTGCCCGGCTCCTTCGGCGTCTTCGCGATCCTCCTCATCGGCGAGGCGGACAGGCTCCGCGAGGTCCTCGACACGACCGTCGAGACCTGCCGCCGCCACGGCTACCGCTGGGAGCTGGCCAACCTCCTCCAGATGCGCGCCAACATGCTCGCCAACCGGTCCGACCTCGCCCTGAGCGCGATCACCGACGCCGACGAGAGCCTGGAGATCTTCGTCCGGCTCGGTGACGCCTGGGGCGCGGCGGAGGCGCTCTCCGCCCGGGCGGAGGCCCGCGAGCGACGGCTCGAATTCGAGGCCGCGGCCGAGGACTTCGAGGCGGCGATCGGTTACGCGGAGAAGATCGGCGCCCAGTCGCAGACGGCGCTGCTGCGCGCCCGGTACGCCGACATCCTCATCGAGACGGGGCGCCCGGAGGAGGGCGAGGCGATCCTGCGGCAGATCCTGGACGGCGGGACCGCCCGCGGGCACGAGCCGATGCTCGGCGCCCGGCTGTTCCTCGCCACGGCGCTCGGCCGCAGCGGGCGGACCGCCGAGGCCCGGCACCACCTCGAACGCCTCCTGGAGGAGTTCGGCTCCGAGACCCTGTCCCTCTTCGAGGGCTTCACGCTCGGCAGCCTGGCGTGGCTCGACGACGTCGAGGGGCTCTACGCCTCCGCCCTCGTCCGCGCCAGGGAGGCGTACGACCGCTCGCTCGGCGCGCTGTCGCTGATGATCGCCCCGCACATGCCGTCGGTGATCGTGGTCATCGCCGCCTGGGCACTCGCCGGCCTGGGCGCGGACGCCGGGGCCGACGCCACGAGCGGCGCCACGACGGACGCCACGACCCCCGCCGCTCCCGGCGGTGAGGCGCGCCTCGCGGCGGTGCTGCTCGGCGCACGCGAGGGCTTCGTCCCCGAGGGGCACCGGTCGCCGGGCATGGAGCGGGAGAACCTGGCGCGGGCCACGGAACTGAGCCGGAAGGTCCTCGGGGAGGCGGAGTTCGCGGCGGCGTACGCCGAGGGCGGCGGCCTCTCCCTGGAGGAGGCCGCCGCCCTGCTCGGTCGCGCCGCCGACGCGATCAGAGAGCGCGCCGAGTCCTGACCCCCCGCCGGACTCAGGTCTTCTTGCGGAACTTGGTCACCGCGAGCGGCGCCGTGACGACGGTGATCGCCAGCGCCCAGCCGAGCGTCATCCACACCGAGTGGGCGACCGGACCGCCGTTGATCAGGTTGCGGGCGGCGTCGGCGAGGTTCGACAGCGGGTTGTAGTCGGTGAAGGTCTCCAGCCAGCCCGGCATCGAGGTCGTCGGGGCGAAGATCGAGGAGCCGAACTGGAGCGGCATCAGGACCAGCATCGCCATGCCCTGGACCGCCTGCGCGGTCTTCAGGCTCAGCCCGAGCAGGATGAAGATCCACATCAGCGAGGCGCCGAAGACCATCGACAGGCCGATCGCCGCCAGCAGGTGCAGGAAGGACGTGTGGATCTCCAGGCCGAGCAGGAAGCCCATGCCGAGCAGGATCGCGGTGGCGATCAGCATCCGGCCGACCTCGACGACGATCTTCGCGATCAGGACGGAGGACCGGGCGATCGGCATCGTCCGGAACCGGTCCATGACCCCCTTCTTGAAGTCGTCGTTGATGCCGACCCCGACGGCCATGGCGATGTTCATGCCCATCATCGCCATCAGGCCGGGGGTCACGTAGTTCACGTACACGTCGTTGTTGCCCTTGCCGGCGATGGCGCCGCCGAAGACGTACACGAACAGCAGGATGAAGATGATCGGCATCAGGACGGCGTCGAACATCGACTCCGGGTCCTGCTTGATCTGGAGGGCGTTGCGGCGGGCCAGGGCCGTGATGTGCCGGAGGTTCGCCCGCAGGCCGATCCGGCCCTCCGCGCGGGGCGCGGGGCGTGCCGCGGCCGGGCCCGGCGAGTCGACGGGGGACTTGGTGACGGTGGTGGTCGTGCTCATGCGGCGACCTCCTCGCTGATCGCGTCGGACAGGTCGGACGGCGTGGTCTTCTGGCCGGTGATGGCCAGGAACACCTCGTCCAGGCTCGGCAGGTGGGTGCCGATGTGGGCGATGCCGAAGCCGCGCGCGCCCAGCAGGGCGACGACCGCGGTCAGCTGCTGGTCGGTCAGGATCGGCACGTACAGCGCACCCTCGTCCGGTACGACGGTGGCGCCCGCGACGCCGTCGAGGCCGGTCTCGTGAAGCGCGGCCGCCATCGCGGAGAGCTGCCCCGGGTCCACCGGGCGGACCTTGAGGGTGCGCCCGCCGACCTTGGCCTTCAGCTCGTCGACACCGCCCTTGGCGATGACCTTCCCGCGGTCGACGACGGTCAGCTCGCTGGCGAGCTGCTCCGCCTCCTCCATGTACTGGGTGGTGAGCAGCACGGTCACGCCCTCGGCGACCATGCGCTGCACCTCGTCCCACACCTCGTTGCGGGTGCGCGGGTCGAGGCCGGTGGTCGGCTCGTCCAGGTAGAGGACGGCCGGCTGCCCGATCATCGAGGCGGCGAGGTCGAGGCGGCGCCGCATGCCGCCGGAGTACGTCATCGCGGGGCGCTTCGCGGCCTCCGTCAGGGAGAACCGCTCCAGCATCTCGTCCGCGCGGCGGCGGGCGTCCGGGCGGGAGAGGTCGAGCAGCCGCCCGATCATGTACAGGTTCTCCCAGCCGGACAGCTTCTCGTCGACCGAGGCGTACTGGCCGGTGAGGCCGATCGTGCGGCGCAGCTGGCGGGGGTGCTTCACCACGTCGTACCCGGCGACGGTGGCGGTCCCGGCGTCGGGGACGAGGAGGGTGGAAAGACAGCGGACGAGGGTGGTCTTGCCGGCGCCGTTCGGCCCGAGGACACCGAGGACGGTGCCCTCCCGGACGTCCAGGTCGACCCCGTCCAGGGCCTTCGTCGCGCCGAAGTGCTTCACGAGGCCCCTGACCTCGACGGCGTTGGTGTGTGATCGCGTCATGGTCCCCAGTGGACCAGCCGCCACCGACAATCCCCCGACAGACGGCCGACAGCCCGCCGACGGGGGACGTCGGCGGGCTGTCGGCCCTTTTCCCGTGGTGCCGCGACGGCTAGTGGAAGGTGTGCTCCTCGGCGGGGAACGCCCCGCCGGCCACGTCCTCGGCGAAGGCGCGGGCGGCGTCGCCGAGCGTCTCGCGGAGGTTGGCGTACTGCTTGGTGAAGCGCGGGACCTTGCCGCCGGTCAGCCCGGCCATGTCGGTCCAGACGAGGACCTGCGCGTCCGTGTCGGGACCCGCGCCGATGCCGATGGTCGGGATGTGCAGCGAACGGGTGACCTCGGCGGCCAGTTCGGCCGGCACGAGCTCCAGGACGACCGCGAAGGCGCCCGCGTCCTGCGCCGCCTTGGCGTCGCGCAGCAGCTTGTGCGCGGCCTCGTCGGAACGGCCCTGGACCCGGTAGCCCATGGTGTTCACGGACTGCGGGGTCAGGCCCAGGTGGGACATGACCGGGATGCCCGCCTGGACGAGCAGTTCGGTCTGCGGCAGGGAGCGCTCGCCGCCCTCCAGCTTGATCGCGCCCACGCCGGCGTCCTTGACCAGCCGGGTGGCGTTGCGCAGGGCCTGGACGGCCCCCTCCTGGTACGAGCCGAAGGGCAGGTCGCCGACGACGAGGGCGCGCTTCGTGCCCCGTACGACGGCGGCGGAGAGCAGGGTCATCTCGTCCATCGTGACGGGCACGGTGGTGTCGTAGCCGAGGTGACAGTTGCCCATGGAGTCGCCGACGAGGATCACCGGGATGCCGGCCTCGTCGAAGACGGAGGCGGTCATCGCGTCGTAGGCGGTGAGCATGGGCCACTTCTCGCCGCGGGTCTTGGCGGCGGCGATGTCGTGGACGGTGAGGCGGCGCGTGCCCTTGCCGCCGTACAGCGCCTTGCCGCTGTCGGCGGGCGGTTTCTGGGCAGCCTGAAGCGTCATGGTGAACGGCTCCTAGAGTCATCTCGAGGCGCCCTGACGGCGTCCCCGGACCACATCCATGGTGGCACTTCGGCGGCGGGACGGGGAAGTGGGCCGGAGTGGCGCTGTTCACACGCCCGACACGTACGCACGCGAGGGTGGGGCGTACGGACGGGTGACGGGCGCACGAATGTGCGCGTTCTGTCACAGCCGGGCCGCCCGCGCCACCAGCAGGAACCCCGCCGTACACGCGAGTCGTCCCTGGGGGAGTACGACGGTCCCGTCATCGCCTAGGGTCGATGCCGGGTCACGCAGCAGGGCCGCAAGGCAGCAAGGCAGTGAGGACGGGCGATGGCGCGGGTGGACATGACGGGAACCGACGGCGGCGCGGGAAACGAGCACCCCGGCTCCCGGCCAGGACCGGCCCCCGCCCCCCACTCCGCACCCCCGACCGCCCCCGGCTCCGGCTCGGCCCCCGCCCCCGGCTCCGGCTCCCGGTTCAGGGCCGCGGCCGACCGGCTCCGCCGAGACCCCGGCATCTGGCGCCGCGGCGTCCTCCTCGCCCTGTTCTGCGTGGTGCTCACGCTCCTCATGGTGTTCCACGCGGAGATCCCCAACCGGGTCGGCAACCTCGGCAGCCTCACCGAGACCTTCCTCCCCTGGCTGGGCCTCCTCCTCCCCCTCCTCCTCGTCCTCGCGCTGCTGCGCCGCTCCGCCACCGCCCTGATCGCGCTGCTGCTGCCCGCCGTCGTCTGGCTCAACCTCTTCGGTGGCCTGGTCGCCGACAAGTCCTCCGCGGGCGGCGACCTCACCGTCGCCACGCACAACGTGAACGCCGACAACCCGGACCCCGAGGGCACGGCGGCCGAGCTGGCCGCCTCCGGCGCCGACGTGCTGGCCCTGGAGGAGCTGAAGGGCGACATGGTCCCGGTCTACGAACAGGGCCTCGCCGCGACCTACCCGTACCACTCCGTCCAGGGCACGGTCGGCCTCTGGAGCAAACTGCCGCTCCGCTCCGCGCAGCCCGTCGACATCCACATGGGCTGGACCCGCGCCATGCGGGCCACCGTCGTGACCCCGAAGGGCGACATGCGGGTGTACGTCGCCCACCTGCCGTCCGTGCGGGTGCGGCTCGACGCCGGCTTCACCGCCAACCAGCGCGACACCAGCGCCGACGCCCTCGGCGAGGCCATCGCCGCCGACCCGACCGAGCGGATCGTCCTCCTCGGCGACCTCAACGGCACGATGAACGACCGCGCCCTCAACGCCGTCACCTCGCAGCTGCGCTCCACCCAGGGCGCCGCGGGCGACGGCTTCGGCTTCAGCTGGCCGGCCGGCTTCCCGATGGCCCGGATCGACCAGATCATGGTGCGCGGCGTCGAGCCCGTGTCGTCCTGGGCGCTCCCGGCGACGGACAGCGACCACCTGCCGGTCGCCGCCCGCGTGCAGCTCTGAAACCTCCCCTTCACGTCCCCGTCCACCCTCCGGAAGAAATCGGCTGAGATGATTTGTTCAGTCGAAGAACTAACTTCCGGAAAGGCCTCCCCCTCATGCCCCTGGCGTTGCTCGCCCTCGCCGTCTCCGCCTTCGGCATCGGCACCACCGAGTTCGTGATGATGGGCCTGCTGCCCAACGTCGCCGACGACCTCGGCACCTCCGTCCCCACCGCCGGGCACCTCGTCTCCGCGTACGCCGTCGGAGTCGTCCTCGGGGCCCCGCTGCTCACCGCCCTCGGCTCCCGCGTCCCGCGCAAGCGGATGCTGCTGCTCCTGATGGCCCTCTTCACCGTCGGCAACCTCGCCTCCGCCCTCGCGCCCGGCTACGGCTGGCTCCTCGCGGGCCGGGTCCTCGCCGGGCTCCCGCACGGCGCGTTCTTCGGCGTCGGCGCCGTCGTCGCCGCCCGCCTCGTGAGCGAGGACCGGCAGGCGCGGGCGGTGGCCACGATGTTCCTCGGCCTGACCGTCGCCAACATCCTCGGCGTACCGGCCGCGACCCTCCTCGGCCAGCACCTCGGCTGGCGGGCCACCTTCCTCGTGGTCTCCGTCATCGGCCTGGTCGCCATGGCAGCGCTCGCCCGTCTCGTCCCGCACGTCCCCGTCGACGCGCGGCAGGGCCTCGGCCGCGAGCTGCGCGCCCTCGGCCGCCCGCAGGTGCTGCTCGGCCTGCTCACCGCGGTCTTCGGCTTCGCCGGGGTCTTCGCCGTCTACGCGTACCTCGCCTCGATGACCACCGAGGTGATGGGCTTCGGCGAGTCCACCGTCACGGTCGTCCTCGCCCTCTTCGGCCTCGGCATGACGGGCGGCGCGCTCGCCGCGGGGCCGCTCACCGACCGGGCGCTGCGCCCGACCCTGTACGGTTCGCTCGCCGCGCTCGCCCTGACCCTGGTCGCCTTCCGGTTCACCGTCCACGTGCCGTGGCTGGCCCTCGTCACGGTCGTCGTGCTCGGCGCGGTCGGCTTCCTGACCACCACCCCGCTCCAGATGCTGGTCATGAACAAGGCCAAGGACGCGCCGACCCTCGCCTCCGCCTCCAACCACTCGGCCTTCAACCTGGCCAACGCGGGCGGCGCGTGGGCGGGCGGCGCCGCCGTCGCCGCGGGCTGGGGCTGGACCTCCCCGGCGCTCGTCGGCGCGGGCCTCGCCGTGGTCGGCCTGGCCGTCGCCGCCGTCGCGGGTCTGCTCGACCGTACGGGCGAGGGGGCCTCCCGCCTGGTCGCGGGAAGCCCCCTCGCCGCCGAGCCCGGTGCCGGTGCCGACTCCGACGGGGATGCCCGAGCCGACGCCGTCTCCGCCGACTCGCGGATCAGGACGGTGTCGTCTCGCGCCACCGGTTCGTGATCGGCAGCCGCCGGTCCTTGCCGAAGCCCTTCGCCGAGATCTTGGTGCCCGGCGGGTACTGGCGCCGCTTGTACTCCGCGGTGTCCACCATCCGCAGCGTCCTCGCCACCAGCTCCTCGTCGAAACCGGCCGCCACGATCGCGTCCCTGCCCTGGTCCCGGTCCACGTACAGGGCGAGGATCCGGTCGAGGACGTCGTAGTCCGGCAGCGAGTCCGTGTCGACCTGCCCGGGCCGCAGCTCGGCGCTGGGCGGCTTCGCGATCGAGTTCTCCGGGATCGGCGGGGTCTGCTCGCGCTCCTCGGCCGCCCGGTTGCGCCAGCGCGCCAGCCGGAAGACGTCCGACTTGTAGACGTCCTTGATCGGCCCGTAGGCGCCGACGGAGTCGCCGTACAGCGTCGAGTACCCCACCGCCAGCTCGGACTTGTTGCCCGGCGCGAGGACGAGGTGGCCCTCCTGGTTGGAGATCGCCATCAGGGTCGTCCCGCGCAGCCGCGACTGGAGGTTCTCCTCCGCGAGTCCGGTGAGGCCGAGCGCCCCCATGTACGCGTCGAACATCGGCTCGATCGACACGGTGCGGAAGTTCAGGCCGGTGCGGCGGGCCAGCTCGGCGGCGTCGGCGCGCGAGTGGTCGGAGGAGTACTTCGACGGCATCGAGACCCCGTACACGTTCCCCGCCCCGACCGCGTCGCAGGCGATCGCCGCCACCAGCGCCGAGTCGATGCCGCCGGACAGCCCGACGAGCACCGAGCGGAAACCGTTCTTCGCGACGTACGCCCGCAGGCCGATCACGAGCGCCGAGTACACCTCCTCGTCGTCGTCCAGCCGGTGCGCGTAACCACCCGTCAGCTCCGGTTCGTACGCGGGCAGCACCTCGCCGGCGGGCCCGGCGAGCACCGCCCGGTCGATCCGCAGCCCGTCGTCCACGACCGTCCCCGGCGCCGGGGCGCCGGGGTCCGCCGCCGGCAGCTCCAGGTCGAGGATCACGCTGCCCTCGACGAACTGCGGGGCCCGGGCGACGACCTCGCCCGCCGCGTCCACGACGATCGAGTCGCCGTCGAAGACCAGCTCGTCCTGGCCGCCCGTCGTCGCCAGGTAGGCGGTCGTGCAGCCCGCCTCCTGGGCCCGCTTGCGGACCAGTTCGAGCCGGGTGTCGTCCTTGTTCCGCTCGTACGGCGAGGCGTTGACGGACAGCAGCAGCCCGGCGCGCGCGGCCCGCGCCGCCGGCACCCGGCCGCCCTCCTGCCACAGGTCCTCGCAGATCGCGAGGGCCACGTCGATCCCGTGGACCCGGACGACCGGCAGGGTGTCGCCCTGCACGAAGTAGCGGTACTCGTCGAAGACGCCGTAGTTGGGCAGGTGGTGCTTGGCGAAGCGCAGCACCACCTCGCCCCGGTGCAGCACGGCCGCGGCGTTCTCCGGCGACCCGGCGGGCCGCCCGAGCCGGGGCTCGGCCCGCTCGGAGCGGTCGAGGTAGCCGACGACGACCGGCAGCTCGCCGAACCCCTCGTCGGCGAGGCGCCGGGCCAGCCCCTCCAGGGCGGCCCGGGAGGCCTCGACGAAGGAGGCGCGCAGCGCGAGGTCCTCGACGGGATAGCCGGTCAGCGCCATCTCGGGGAACGCGACGAGGTGCGCGCCCTGCCCGGCGGCGTGCCGGGTCCAGTGCACGATCGCCTCGGCGTTTCCGGCGACGTCTCCGACGGTCGAGTCGATCTGATTGAGGGCGAGGCGTAGTTGAGGCACGCGCCCCAGTGTAATCGTCAAACCGACGCTATGTCCTGCGAAACGTGGCCCGAAGCTCCGCGGAGGCCCCGCGCGGCCGGCCGCCGCACGCCCCGCGGCCGGACGGGTGGCCGGGCCCGCGGACGGAGGTGCGGCTCGCCACGGGCTCGACGTGCGGGGAACCCGCGCCCCCGTGATCATGAACCCATGACGACCACGGACGGTCCGGCGGAGCGGCCACGGCCCGCGGGGAGCGCCGTCGCGGGCCCGCCGGACGACGGCACCGCACGACGCCTCCCCCCGGCGCTCCCCTCCCGTACGCCGAGCCCGGCCGTCCCCGTCCCGGCGGCCACCGGGAACCTTCCGGCGCGCTCCGACGTCTGACCCACCATGCCCGGGAACGTCACGCGCGCCGCCGCCGTCCTGCTGGCACTCGGCGCCCTCGCGTACACCGCCTGGGTCCTGGAGGTCGTCGTGCGGACCGGCCTCGACCCCGTCCGGACGTACGTCTCCGAACTCGCCGCCGTCGACCAGCCCCTCGGCGGCCTCTTCCGCGCCACGGACCTCGTCGCCGGACTCCTCGTCCTCGCGGGCGCCACGGCCGGCCTCCTCGCGACCCGCCGCCGCCCCCGCACCTCCGGGGCGGAACAACCCCCCACCGGCGGTCGGCTGCTCACCGCCGGCTGGCTCGCCCTCGCGCTCTTCGGTGCCGCCACCGCCGTCGACTCGCGCCTCCCGCTCAGCTGCGCGCCCACCGCCGACCCCGAGTGCGCGGCCCGCGAGACCGCCGGGCTCGTGCCCGCCACCCACACGGCCCACGCCGTCAGCTCCGGGCTCGCCATGACCGGCGCCCTGGCCGCGATGGTCCTCCTCACCCTCGCCGCCCGCCGCCACCGCCTCTGGCACCCCCTCGCCCGTACCGGCCCCGTCCTCGTCGCCCTGGAACTCGCCGCCACCGCCTGGACCCTGGCCGCCGTCGCCGCCTTCGAGGCCGGGAAGGGCACCTGGTCCCTGGGAGCGGGCCAGCGGCTCCAGGTCCTCCTCGTGGCGGTCTGGCTCGCCGTCCTCGCCCGCTCGCTCGCCCGCTCGCTCGCCCGGGAAGCGCGATGACCCCCGCACGACCGGGAGGGCCCGGGGAGCCCGCCCGACCCCTGGAGCCCGCCCGGACGGGTCGGTTCGTACGGATCGGGGGCACCGCCCACCACGTCCTCGTCGAGGGCTCGGGACCGGTCTGCGTCCTGAGCGCCGGGCTCGCGCTGAGCTGGTTCGACTGGGACCCCGTCGTCCCGCTCCTCGCCCCGCACCGTACCGTCGTCCGCTTCGACCGCCCCGGCCACGGCCTCTCCGAGGCCGCCGCCGCGCCGCCCACCGCCGCCGGCGAGGCCGACCGGATCGCCGCCGTCCTCGACGCCCTCGGCCACCACGGCCCCGCGACGATCGTCGGGCACTCGATCGCCGGGTTCCACGTCGAGGCCTTCGCCCGGCTCCACCCCACCCGTACCGCCGGACTCGTCCTCCTCGACTCCTCCGTCGAGGACCGGCCCCGCCCCGCCTCCGGCCGCGCCTCCCGCCTCCTCGGCGCCGCACTGGCCGCCGCCGGACTGCCCACCGCGCTCGGCCCGGCGCTGCGCCGCGCGGCCGTACGGCACGACCCGACGCCGCCCGCCCTCCTCCGCCGCGTCTACGGCACCTCGCGGGTCCTGCGCGGCGCCCTCCTGGAGAACGCCTGGTACGGCGCGGTCGCCGCCGAGCTCCTCGACCTGCGCGCCCGGCACCCGCTCCCGCCGGACCTGCCCGTGACCGTGCTCGCCGCCCCCGACGGCTCCACCCGCTGGGAGCGGCGCCAACGCGCGCTGGCCCGGCGGCTCGGCGCCCGCTACGAGGCGGCCGGACCGTCGGGCCATCTGGTGATGCGGGACGCCCCCGGCACGGTGGCCGGAGTCGTCCTGGAGACGCCGGGGCGCCGGCGTCAGGAAGCGGCGTAGACGCTCGCGCAGAACGCCTTCAGCTGGTCGTCCGAGAGCTGCCGGGCCAGATCGGCCTCGCTGATCATGCCGACCAGCCGCTTGTCCTCGATGACGGGCAGCCGCCGGATCTGGTGGCCCTGCATCTCGTCGAGGACCTCCTCCACGTCCGCGCCCGCGTCGATCCAGCGCGGGGTGCCCTTGGCCATCTCGCCACAGGTGACCTTGGCCGGGTCGTGGCCCATCGCCACACAGCCGACGACGATGTCGCGGTCCGTGAGGATGCCGCAGAGCCGTTCGTCCTGGTCGGCGATGGGCAGCGCGCCCACGTTCAGGTCGCGCATCATCTGCGCGGCGCGGTCGAGCGTCTCGTGGGCGGGGATCCACCGGGCCCCGGGGTGCATGATGTCCTTCGCCGTGGTCATGGGCTGCGTACCTTTCGTCGAACCTCGTCGTACGAACGTCCCCGAGCCCCCTCATTCTCGGCGTACGGCACGGCCCCCGCGACCGCAGCGGGTCGCGGGGGCCGTGCCGTGGACACGCCGGGCCGGCGGCGTCAGGAGGCGCCGCGCTGCCTCAGCATGTCCGCCATGAGCAGGATCTCCGACTCCTGGGCGTCGACCATGCCCTGCGCGAGCTTCCGCTCGACGTCCACCGAGCACCTGTCGACGCAGCCCTGGGCCATGTGCACCCCGCCCTTGTGGTGGGCGGTCATCAGCCGCAGGTAGAGGATCTCGGCGTCCCGGCCCGACGCCTTCCGCAACTCCGCCAGCTGCGTCTTCGTCGCCATGCCCGGCATCACGGCCCCGTCCTGCGGCCCGCCGCCGCCGTGCCCGGCCGTGCCACCGTGCCCGTCCGTGCCGCCGTGCGCACCGCCGTGTCCGGTCGTGTCGCCCGTGCCGCCCATGCCCATCCAGGCCATCGGCTCGACGCCCGCCCGGATCTTGGGCAGCCCCCACAGGTCCAGCCAGCCGAGCATCATGCCCCGCTGGTTGGCCTGGGTGTTGGCGATGTCGTACGCCAGCCGACGCACGGCCTCGTCCTGGGTGCGGTCCCGGACGATGAACGACATCTCGACGGCCTGCTGGTGGTGGACGGACATGTCCCGGGCGAACCCGGCGTCCGCCGAAGCCGTGTCCGGTGTACGGGGAGCCCCGTCGCGGTCCGCGGAGGCGACCGTCACCGCGCCCGCGGCGAAGAGCGCCGCGAGCGCGACGGCGGTGACCGCCGCGTACCGCGTCCGCTTCGGGCTCACTGCCCCATCCCGGTGCCGGTCCGGCCGTCGGCGCCCACGCCGCCCGTGCAGGCGGCGCCGGGCTCGGGGGTCTGCGGGCCGTTCACGTACTTGGTGAAGAAGGCGTCCACGCGCGGGTCGTCGGCGCCGTCGACGGTCACCTGCTTGCCCCAGGCGGACAGCATGATCGCCCCGGCCTGGTCGTCGACCGGGCTCATCAGCGAGTACGACGTCTTGCCGACCTTCTCCGCCAGCTTCTTCACGTCGGCCTCGGCGGCCTTCTTGTTGTACGTCACCCAGACGGCACCGTGCTCCAGCGAGTGCACGGCGTTCACCTCGGAGATCGGCTTGTCGTAGACGTCGCCGTCGCAGTTCGTCCACACGGGGTGGTGGTCGCCGCCGACCGGCGGCTTCATCTCGTACTTCACGGCGGTCTCGACGTGGTTGCGGCCGAGCTTCGCCGGGTCCCAGCTCTTCTCCGCCGCGATCGGGGCCTTCGCGGCGGCTTCCTTCTTCTCCTCCTCGTCGGCCTTCTTCATCAGCACGATCGAGCCGAAGCCGACGAGGCCGAGCACCACGACGGAGGAGATGCCGATGGTGAGGAAGCGGTTGCGGCGCTCGCGGGACTGCTCGGCGCGGCGCATCTCCTCTATTCGGGCGCGACGGTCGGCGGTGGAGGAGCGGTTGGCGGCCATGGTGTGTCGTCCTTCTTGGGGGGTGAGAGTGTCGGTTCGAGGGGGTGCGTCCGGGGCCCGGAGGTCCGGAGAGGAGCTCTAGGTCCGGAGAACCTGAAGGACGTGCAGGTCGGGTGCGCGCGGGAGGACGCCCGAGCGGCGGGCGGGGCCGTCGCCCGTCAGCGCGTCGACGCGCGGGAGCCGGTCCTCGACGTGCAGCGGCGGGTCGAGCGGGGGAGCGCTCAGCACCGCGGGGCCGAGGGAGGGGAAGAGGGAGCAGTCTCCGCGGTCGTACGGGCAGACGTACGCGGCCCCGGAACCGGCGCCGGCCACGGTCGGCGCGACCTGCGCCTCTGCCTGACCGACGGCGGCTGCGGTCCCGCCGTGCCCGGCGTGCGCGCCGCCCGGTCCCGTCACCGCGCCCGTACCCAGACAGACGAAGAGCGCGGCGAGGAGCGTCGCCACGGCACTCGCCAGTGCCATGGGACGCGCGTGCCGGGACGGGCGTTCGAGCCGTGGGGCCCCCATGGGCGGAGATCGTAGTGGGAGAAGGGCTTCCGTGGGCCGAACGGGGTACCACTCGACGGAGACCGGTGGACACCGGAACCGCGCACACACGGTCGGATCCGGCCGTTCCCCCGTTACCCGTGTCCCGGTCGAACGGGCAAGATGGGTCTGCAACGTGCACGAAACCATGTGGTGGGATGCTCAGGTGCCCCCCGACATGCCCGAGGCGGTGGGAGCAGGCGGCCTGACCAGCGAGGATGGGTGTGGAAATGGACAAGCAGCAGGAATTCGTGCTCCGGACGCTCGAAGAGCGTGACATCCGCTTCGTGCGCCTGTGGTTCACCGACGTCCTGGGCTTCCTGAAGTCGGTGGCCGTGGCTCCGGCCGAGCTGGAGCAGGCCTTCGACGAGGGCATCGGCTTCGACGGCTCCGCGATCGAGGGCTTCGCCCGCGTCTACGAGTCCGACATGATCGCCAAGCCGGACCCGGGCACCTTCCAGATCCTGCCCTGGCGCGCGGAGGCCCCCGGCACGGCCCGGATGTTCTGCGACATCCTCATGCCCGACGGCTCCCCGTCCTTCGCCGACCCGCGGTACGTCCTGAAGCGGGCCCTCGCCAAGGCGTCCGACCTCGGCTTCACCTTCTACACCCACCCCGAGATCGAGTTCTTCCTGCTGAAGGACAAGCCCCTCGACGGCACCCGGCCGACCCCCGCCGACAACTCGGGCTACTTCGACCACACCCCGCAGAACGTGGGCATGGACTTCCGCCGCCAGGCCATCACCATGCTCGAATCGATGGGCATCTCGGTCGAGTTCTCGCACCACGAGGGCGCCCCGGGTCAGCAGGAGATCGACCTCCGCTACGCGGACGCGCTGTCCACGGCCGACAACATCATGACCTTCCGTCTCGTCATGAAGCAGGTGGCGCTGGAGCAGGGCGTGCAGGCGACCTTCATGCCGAAGCCGTTCTCGGACTACCCCGGCTCCGGCATGCACACCCACCTCTCGCTCTTCGAGGGCGACCGGAACGCCTTCTACGAGTCCGGCGCCGAGTACCAGCTCTCCAAGGTCGGCCGCTCCTTCATCGCGGGCCTCCTGCGCCACGCCGGCGAGACCTCCGCCGTCACCAACCAGTGGGTCAACTCCTACAAGCGCATCTGGGGCGGCTCCTCCCGCACGGCCGGCTCGGGCGGCGAGGCCCCCTCGTACATCTGCTGGGGCCACAACAACCGCTCCGCGCTGATCCGCGTCCCCATGTACAAGCCGGGCAAGACGGGCTCCTCCCGCGTCGAGGTCCGCTCCATCGACTCGGGCGCCAACCCCTACCTCACCTACGCGGTCCTCCTCGCCGCGGGCCTCAAGGGCATCGAGGAGGGCTACGAACTCCCGGCCGGCGCCGACGACGACGTGTGGGCCCTCTCCGACGCGGAGCGCCGCGCGATGGGCATCGAGCCCCTCCCGCAGAACCTCGGCGAGGCGATCGCCCTGATGGAGAAGAGCGAACTGGTCGCCGAGACGCTGGGCGAGCACGTCTTCGACTTCTTCCTGCGCAACAAGAAGCAGGAGTGGGAGGAGTACCGCTCCGAGGTCACGGCCTTCGAGCTGCGGAAGAACCTGCCGGTGCTGTAGCCGCGGGTCGGCTCGGGCACGGCAAGAAGGGCACCGTCTCCCCGAGGCGGTGCCCTTCTTGGGTGTGCGGCGGGGCGAACGGGGCGGAGTGAGGCGTTTCCTTCGGGGTAGCCGGTCCTCCAACGGGCTACCTGAGAAGGCGGCCAGGGGCGCCCCGGGCGTCCTGGCCGGAGATGTGTCCCTTTCGAACTGGAGGAAAGTTATGTCCGGCAAGAAGGACAAGGCCGAGGGCCTCGCGAACGAGACGGTCGGCAACGTCAAGCAGGGCGTCGGCAAGGCCGCGGGCAACGAGCGGCTGCGGGCCGAGGGCGAGCAGCAGGAGCTCAAGGGAGAAGCGCAGCAGGTCAAGGGCAACGTCAAGGACGCCGTGAAGAAGCGGTAGTTCCGCGGTTCCCGAGCCGGACCCCGTGGGGGCGCCACCGTCGGTGGCGCCCCCACTGTCCGGTGCGGCGGCGGGCGTTAATCGCTGGCGGGCGGGGGCGCGGGCGCTCAGACTGCCGCGGTGGACATACGAGACGTCGCCACCGAGCGACTGCTGCTGCGCCCCCTGACCGTCGCCGACGCCGACCGCGTCCTCGCGGGGGAGCCCGCGCCGGGCGACCGGTGGGAGGAGGGGTATCCCTCCGTGGGGGACCTCGGCGCGATGCGGCGGTTCCTGAAGGTGTCCGAGGAGACCGGGGACCCGGGGGTGTTCGGGCCGTACGCCGTGCTGCTCCGGGACGGCGGGCGCACCGTCGGCGGGATCGGCTTCCACGGGCCGCCCGCCGAGGACGGCTTCGCGACCGTCGGCTACGGCCTCGCCCCCGGCGCCCGGGGTAACGGTTACGCGACGGAGGCCCTGCGCGCCCTGGTCGACCTGGCCCGCCGGGCCGGGGCCGCCGGGGTGAAGGGCGACGCCGACCTCGACAACACCGCCTCGCACCGGGTGATGCTGGCCGCCGGCATGCGCCACGTGTCGGACGACGAGGCGGTCCGCCGCTTCCGCCTGGAGTTCGACCACGGGGATGCGAGCGCGACCGCGCGCGCAGGAGACTGACCCGCCCTTGTTGGCACGATCTTGCCTCCGGCATACTCCAGCGTGACCTTCGGCCAGACCCTCCTCGCCCTGCTCGTGGCAGGCCCCCTGCTGTGGTTCGGGATGTTCCCCCTGCGCCCGCAGAGCAAGCTGCTCATCGGCCCCGATCCCGCCCTGCTGCGGGCCGTCCTGTGGGCCGGGATCGGTGTCTGGCGGCCTGCGGCCCGGCTCATGGCCGAGGCGGAGGGCGACGCCGCCCGGCGCGCCCACTACAGCCATCGGCTTGGGCGGGCGGGCGGATGGTGGTGGCCGCTGTGGATACGCGCCTGGGAGCGGGCCCGCCCGGGCGACCCGGACGCCGCGCTGGTCCGCGCGCAGGCGCAGGTGCGTCACGCCTGGCGGCTGCGCGGGGCCCTCACGGCGGACATGACGCCCGCCTTCCGGTTCACCTGGTTCCACCGCGCGCTCTTCACCGCGCGGGGCGACGTGCGGCGGGCGGCCCATCTCGCGCCCGACGACCCGAACCCGTACGTCGTCGAGATCTGGATCGCCTTCGGCCTCGGGTACCCCCGGGACGACATGCGAAGGCTCTGGGACGAGCTGGCCGCCCGCGATCCGCACCACTTCGAGGCCCACTACACCGCCCTGCAGTACTGGAGCGCGAAGTGGCGGGGGACGCACAAGCTGGCGCGTGACTTCGCGGAGCGGGCCGCCGCCGACGCGCCCCCCGGCTCGCTGCTGGCCGCGCTGCCGCTGTTCGCCTGGTACGAGTCGTCCCTCGACGACTCGTACACGTACCCCCTGCTCACCTCGCCGCAGATGCGGGACGCGCTCGACGCGGCGATGCGGGACGCGGAGCGGGCCGACGGGCACCCGGCGCTGCCCCGCGTCCAGCACATGGTGGCCCACTGCCTGCACCAGCAGGGGCGGCACCGGGAGGCCCTGCGGTACTTCCACGCGGTGGACGGCTGGGTGGACGCGGTGCCCTGGCGCTACCACCGGCGGACGCGGCTCGCCTACCGGGGCGCGCGCACGGCCGCGGCCCGTGCGGCCCTCGGGGAGCGGCTGCGCGGGGCCCGCCGACGGCCGTGAGAGGTCAGCGTTCCGAGAGTTCCGACGGGGCCTCCTGGACGACCCAGCCGTTGCCGTCCGGGTCCTCGAAGGTCATGAAGGAGTTCCAGGTCTCGCCCTTGCCGTCCTCCCAGCCCGTCGCGCCGACGTGCATGACGGGGGAGACCTCGACGCCGCGGTCGACGAGTTCCCTGCGGGCCGCCTCGATGTCCGTCACGCAGAGCTGGAGGCCGTGGAGCGTCCCCGGGGGCATCTCCTTCGCGCCCGGCATCGTCGGCATGCCGCTGAGCATCGCGATGGAACAGCGCGAGCCCGGCGGGGTCGCCTGGATGATGCGCATGCCGGGCGCGACCTCGTCGTCCAGGTCGATCTTGAAGCCGCACGTGTCGCCGTAGAACTCCTTGGCCCGGTCCATGTCGGTGACGGGGACGGGGACGACTTCCAGCGTCCAGTTCATGAGGTTCGTCTCCTGCGGTGTCGGTCGGCGGCGCCGAGGGGTCCGGCCGGTCCGGACGGGCGCGTCGCCGGGGCCGTACCACCGTCCCCCATGAGGCCCCCCTCGCGCACGCCGAACCGCCCGACCGCACCGCCGGACCGGCTGGGTCCGCAGTCGCCCGAGCCCGACCGGGTCAGCGGACCGCGGGCGTCCAGTGCAGGCGGCCGTCGAGTCCGATCGCCGCCACGCCCTCCGCGCCCGCGTCCGGCGCCCCCGCCAAGAGGAACCGTTCCTGCGTCCAGACGGGCCGCGTCCCGGCCCTGCCCAGCGGCGCCGTCGCCAGGAAACCGGTGCGGGACCGCACCGCGAGCAGCCCCCCGGCCGCGGGGACGCCGCTCACCGGGCCGAAGCCCGCGACGCCGCCCGCCAGCTCGGTGACGGGGGAGACGAGACCGGTCCCGGAGAAGTCCGCGGTCCGCAGGTCACCGGAGGCCGGCTTGCGGAACCAGAGCCGCACCCCGTCCCCGTCCGGCGCCGGGACCGCGCTCAGGGCCAGGGTCGTGGCCGGGAGCCCGGTCCGCAGCGGGCCCGCCAGCGGCCCGCCGACCCGCTCCCGCGACCAGGCGAGGACCGTGGTCGGGGTGCTGGCGAAGACGTAGCCGCGCCCGCGCGCGTCCGTCGCCGCCACCGGGTCGCCGTACACGTCCGCCCCGCCCAGCGTCCGCCACGGCTCCCAGCCGCCGTCGGCGCGCTCCTCGCGGGCGGTCAGCCGGTGCGCGCTGTCCCGCAGCACGACCGTGGCCCGCCCGTCCGGGCCCACCGCCACGGCGGGCGCGCTGATGTCCGAGGTGCCCCGCGCGTCGTCCGGCTCGGGCGTGCCGAGCGAGCGCCACGGGCCGAAGGCGCCGCCGGGCGCCGTCTGCGCCGTCGTCACCACCTCACGCCCGTACGCCGAGGCGCTGCCGCCCAGGGTCGTACGGGTCCCGAAGACCGCGATCCGGCCGTCCGGGAGCCGTACGGAGGTGACGCCGGTGTCCAGGCCGTCGCCGGGCAGCAGTGCGGGACCGCGCCAGGCGCCGCCGCCGACCGGCTTCCGCCAGGTCGCGAGCCGCCCGTCGAGGACGGCGAAGGCGTACAGCGAGCCGTCGGGGCCCCGCTGCACCCAGGAGGTGGACGTGCCCCGGGCGTACCGCACGGTCTGCGTCCAGCCCCGGCCGCCGGGCCGCGCCGCCACCTTGAGGTCGCCGCAGCCCGCGAGGTCGGCGCAGTCGTTGACGCCGTCCAGCCAGGAGTACGTCTTCAGGGTGCGCAGCTTGGCGTCGGCGGTGTCCGGGTCCAGGGTGTGCGGCAGGGTGCTCGTCGGGTAGCCGAGGTAGTTCTGCACGCCGACGCGGGGGTGCCCGGGGGCGTCCGCGTACCGTGCGAGCGCCGCCTGGACGAACCGCGCCCCGTACAGGTGGTCCTGGTGGTCCCGGAGCCGCCCGTCCTTCTCGTACGTGCCGGGCGTCGGGTCCTGCATCCGCACGAACGTCGGCCGGAAGTGGTCGAGCAGCCCGGCGATCGTGGCGACGACCTGCTCCTTCGTGTACGTGAAGTCGGCGCCGACCGGGGTGCCGGAGGAGCGCTGGGACTCCAGCGCGTCGATCCGGCCGTGCCAGAGGCCGTTGAGGCTGTGCGGACGGTCGTCGCTGATGGAACCGGCCTCGCGGAGCTGCAGCCAGACCAGCTTGACCTGCGGCTTCGCCCGGAGCGTGTCCAGTTCGGCCGCGCCGCCGCCGGCCGTGGGAAGGGAGGTGCGCTCCCAGGCGCTGGTCCGGTCCCCGGTGACCATCTCGGCGTAGGCGGCGCGTATGCCGTTCTGGCGGGCCTCCGCGTAGCGCGCCTTGTCGGGCTCGGTGGCGGGCGCGTCGGCGGGGCGCGCGTTGACGCCGTCGGACTCGCCCGCCGTGAGGTAGACCGAGGTCAGGGGGTGCGCGGAGCGCAGGGACTGGCCTATGTCCGGGTTCATGAAGAACAGGTCGTCGTCCGGGTGGGCCACGATCTGCACGACGGAGGCGGTGGCCGGGCCGGCCGGCCGCGCCGACGCCCCGTGCTCCGGACCCGCCGACGCCCCGTGCTCCGGACCCGCCGGCGACCGCTCCGGACCCGTCGGCGACGAAGCCGACGCCGACGACGGCGCGTGCGAGGCCCGGGGCGTCGGCACCGTCACCTTCCGCGCGGGCGCGGTCGTCACCGACAGCAGCCCGGCGAACGTGCCGCCCACCAGGACGGTCGCCGTCGTCGCCTGGACGACCCTGCGACGGGAGGGGAGAGCGGGACGGCGGAGGCGGACGGGCATCGGTGTGGCGCGCTTTCGGAACGGTGCGGGACGGTGCGGGACGGACGGACGAGGTGGGAGGGGCAGGCGGTCGGACAAGACGCAGACAGTCAAACAAGACTGACTTACAAGAAATACGGTTCATCGACCCGAAAAAGCGATCATTGTGCGAGATCTCACGTGTGATCCGCTTCGATACGAAGGCGTGGACGCCCGGCCGCCCACCTGCGGATAGGCTCGACGCCGGGGCCGCACCACCGGCCCGACCCGCCTGGAGGGAGCTGCGGAATGACGGTGCCGGGGCGCAGGAGCAGCACGTTCTCACGGCTGCTGCGGCACGGGTTCACCCACCCCTCCGACGCCGAGCGCCTCCTCGACCTGCCCGAGCTCGCCGCCCTCCGCGGCGACGCCGTCCTCCTCGAAGCCCTCGGCGCCACCGCCGACCCCGACCTCGCCCTGCGCGGCCTCGTCCGCCTCGTCGAGGCGCAGCCCGAGACCGAGCGGCAGACCCTCACCACCACGCTGCTCTCCGCCAAGCCCTTCCGGGACCGGCTCCTCGGCGTCCTCGGCGCCTCCGAGGCGCTCGCCGACCACCTCGCCCGGCACCCCCGCGACTGGGAGTCCCTCGTCACGTACGAGGCGGCCGACCTGCACCCGGGGGTCGCCGAGTTCGAGCGCGGGCTCGCCGCGGCCACCGACGCCGTCTCGCTGCGGGTCGCCTACCGCCGCTGCCTCCTCGCCATCGCCGCCCGTGACGTGTGCGGCACCACCGACGTGGCCCAGACGGCGGCCGAGCTGGCCGACCTGGCGACCGCGACCCTCCGCGCCGCCCTCGCCATCGCCCGGGCCGCCGCGCCCGCCGACGCGGCCCAGTGCAGGCTCGCCGTGATCGCGATGGGCAAGTGCGGCGGCAACGAGCTCAACTACGTCTCCGACGTGGACGTGATCTTCGTGGGGGAGCCGGCCGAGGGCGCCGACGAGTCCAAGGCCGTCCAGGCCGCGACCCGCCTCGCCTCCCACCTCATGCGGATCTGCTCCGAGACCACCGTCGAGGGCACCATCTGGCCGGTCGACGCCAACCTCCGCCCCGAGGGCCGCAACGGGCCGCTCGTCCGCACCCTCTCCTCCCACCTCGCCTACTACCAGCGCTGGGCGAAGACCTGGGAGTTCCAGGCGCTGCTGAAGGCCCGCGCGGTGGCGGGCGACGCCGAACTCGGCGCCCAGTACATCGACGCCGTCTCCCCGATGGTCTGGCAGGCCGCCGAGCGCGAGAACTTCGTCACCGACGTCCAGGCCATGCGCCGCCGGGTCGTCGCCACCATCCCCGCCGCCCAGGTGGAGCGCGAGCTCAAGCTCGGCCCCGGTGGGCTGCGGGACGTCGAGTTCGCCGTCCAGCTCCTCCAGCTGGTGCACGGCCGCAGCGACGCCACCCTGCACAGCGGCACCACCCTCGACGCGCTCGCCGCCCTCGCCGCCGGCGGTTACGTCGGCCGGGCCGACGCCGCCCAGCTCGACGAGGCCTACCGCTTCCTGCGGGCCATGGAGCACCGCATCCAGCTGTACCGGCTGCGCCGCACCCACCTCGTCCCCGAGGACGAGGCCGACCTGCGCCGCCTCGGCCGCTCCCTGGGCCTGCGCACCGACCCGGTCGCCGCGCTCACCAAGGAGTGGAAGCGCCACGCGGCCGTGGTCCGCCGCCTGCACGAGAAGCTCTTCTACCGGCCGCTGCTCGACGCCGTCGCCCAGCTCGCCCCCGGCGAGATCCGGCTCAGCCCGAAGGCCGCGGGCCAGCGCCTCGAAGCCCTCGGGTACGCCGACCCGGCCGCCGCCCTGCGGCACCTGGAGGCGCTCGCCTCCGGCGTGACCCGCAAGGCCGCCATCCAGCGCACCCTGCTGCCCGTGCTGCTCGGCTGGTTCGCGGACTCCGCCGACCCGGACGCCGGCCTCCTCGGCTTCCGCCGCGTCTCGGACGCCCTCGGCAAGACCCCCTGGTACCTGCGGCTCCTGCGCGACGAGGGCGCCGCCGCCGAGAACCTGGCCCGTGTGCTCTCCGCCGGCAAGCTCGCCCCCGACCTGCTGCTCCGCGCCCCCGAGGCGGTCGCGCTCCTCGGCGACCCGGAGGGCCTGAAGCCGCGCGGCCGGGACCACCTGGAGCAGGAGGTCCTCGCCGCCGTGGGCCGGGCGGACGGCCCCGAGCAGGCCGTCGCCGCCGCGCGCGGGGTGCGCCGCCGCGAGCTGTTCCGTACCGCCGCCGCCGACCTCATCGGCTCGTACGGCACCGAGGACAACCCCCGCGAGTCCGACCCCGGCGCGCTCGTCGACCAGGTCGGGGCGGCCGTCACCGACCTCAACGCGGCGACGATCGCGGGCGCCCTGCGGGCCGCCGTGCGGGCGGAGTGGGGCGAGGAGCTGCCCACCCGGTTCGCCGTCATCGGCATGGGCCGCTTCGGCGGCCACGAGCTGGGCTACGGCTCAGACGCCGACGTCCTCTTCGTCCACGAGCCGCGCGAGGGCGTGGCCGAGCAGGAGGCCGCCCGGGCCGCGAACCGGGTCGTCTCCGAGATGCGCCGGCTGCTCCAGCTGCCCACCACCGACCCGCCGCTCCTCATCGACGCGGACCTCAGGCCCGAGGGCAGGAGCGGCCCGCTGGTCCGCACGCTCGGCTCGTACGACGCCTACTACCGCCGCTGGTCGCTGGTGTGGGAGAGCCAGGCCCTGCTGCGCGCCGAGCCCATCGCCGGCGATCCGGACCTCGGCCGGCGGTTCATCGAGCTCGTCGACCCGCTCCGCTACCCCGCCGAGGGCCTCGGCGAGGACGCCGTACGCGAGATCCGCCGCCTCAAGGCCCGGATGGAGTCCGAGCGGCTGCCGCGCGGCGCCGACCCGACGCTCCACACCAAGCTGGGGCGCGGCGGCCTCAGCGACGTCGAGTGGACCGTCCAGCTGCTGCAGATGCGGCACGGCTGGGCCGAGCCGCGCCTGCGCACGACCCGCACCCGCGCGGCGCTGGCCGCCGCCCACGCGGCCGGGCTCGTGGGGGCGGAGGAGGCGCAGATCCTCGACGAGGCCTGGGTCCTCGCCACCCGGGTGCGCAACGCGGTGATGCTGGTCCGCGGCCGCCCCGGCGACACCTTCCCCTCCGACCCGCGCGAGCTTGCGGCGGTCGGCCGGTACCTGGGCTACGCCCCGGGCCACGTGGGGGAGGCCGTCGAGGACTACCGGCGGATCACCCGCAGGGCCCGCGCGATCGTCGAGGAGCTGTTCTACGGGGCGGCGTAGGAGGTGCCTCCTGGCGCCGTGGTGCCGGGGGGCCATGCGGAGCGGCCGGGGCCCGATCCTTCGATCGGGCCCCGGCCGCTCCGCGGTACGGGCACGTTACCTGCCGGAGCCGATGCGCTCCGGATCCTCGGCCCCCGCCGTGGCACCGGCCCCCGCCGCGGGTTCCCCGTCCGCCTCCGCGGGCCCGGTCCGCGCCCGCGGCTCCGAGGCCTTCGGGGCGACCGGCGACGCCACCTGCTTCGAGAGGCGGTGCGGCCACGATCCGTACCAGAGGCAGGAGACGAGGAAGCCGAAGGCCAGGCAGATCATGCCGCCCACCGCGTCCAGCCAGAAGTGGTTGGCGGTCGCGACGATCACCACGAGCGTCGCCGCCGGGTACAGCAGGCCCAGAATCCTCGCCCACGGCGCCCGCGCCAGGAAGAAGAGGGTCAGCCCGCACCACAGCGACCAGCCGATGTGCATCGACGGCATCGCCGCGTACTGGTTCGACATGTGCTTGAGGTCGCCCGAGGCCATCGAGCCCCAGGTGTGGTGGACGAGGACCGTGTCGATGAAGTCCTGGCTCTCCATCAGCCGCGGCGGCGCGAGCGGGTACAGGTAGTAACCGACCAGTGCCACACCGGTGGTGGCGAAGAGGACCGTGCGGAACGCGGCGTAACGGCCCGGATGCCACCGGTACAGCCACACGAGCACACCGATGGTGACGATGAAGTGCAGCGTCGCGTAGTAGTAGTTCATCGACACGATGAGCCAGGTCACCGAGTTCACGGCGTGGTTGACGGCGTGCTCGAAGGCGAGGCCGAGGGACTCCTCGGTCCGCCAGATCCAGTCGGCGTTCCTGAGCGCCTGCGCCTTCTGCTCCGGCACGGCGTTGCGGATGAGCGAGTACGTCCAGTAGCTCACCGCGATCAGCAGCAGCTCGAACCAGATGCGGGGGCGCCGGGGCGTGCGCGCACGCAGCCACGCCCACCGGCCGTCGGCCACGATGGGTGACGACGGGGTCGTCCGGTCGTCCAAACTCTTCACGGTCGTTTCACCCATAGGCAGAGAGTGTGCCAGATTCGCCTCCCCCGACCGATCATCCCTCCGACGGGTTCGGGGCGCACCCGCTCCCCCTCAGGGACGAGCCCGGGCACGACCTCAGGGACGAGCCGGCGCGGACCTCAGGGACGAGCCCGGCCATGACTCAGGGACGAGCCGGCGCCGAGGCCGTGGAACCGCGAACGACCAGCTCGGGCATGAAGACGAACTCGGAGTGCGGGGCGGGGGTGCCGCCCACCTCCTCGAGCAGCGCGCGGACCGCGGCCTGCCCCATCGCCTGCACCGGCTGCCGGATGGTGGTCAGCGGCGGATCGGTGAAGGCTATGAGCGGGGAGTCGTCGAAGCCGACGACGGAGACGTCCCTCGGCACGCTGAGCCCCTGCTGCCGGGCCGCCCGGATCGCGCCGAGCGCCATCATGTCGCTGGCGCAGACGACGGCCGTGCAGCCCCGGGAGATCAGCGCCCCGGCCGCGGCCTGGCCGCCCTCCAGGGTGTAGAGGGAGTGCTGGATCAGCTCCTCGGACTCCTCCGGGGAGAGGCCGAGCCGCTCCTGCATGCCCTTGCGGAAGCCCTCGATCTTGCGCAGCACCGGCACGAACCGCTTCGGGCCGACGGCGAGGCCGATCCGGGTGTGGCCGAGCGCGGCCAGGTGCGTCACGGCCAGCTGCATCGCCGCCCGGTCGTCGGGCGAGACGAAGGGCGCCTGGACCTTGGGGGAGAAGCCGTTGAGCAGGACGTAGGGGACGCCCTTGCCGCGGAGCTGGTCGTACCGGGTCATGTCGGCCGTGGTGTCGGCGTGCAGACCGGAGACGAAGATGATGCCGGCGACACCGCGCTCGACGAGCATGTCGGTGAGCTCGTCCTCGGTGGACCCGCCGGGGGTCTGGGTGGCGAGCACCGGGGTGTATCCCTGACGGGTCAGGGCCTGCCCGATGACCTGCGCGAGCGCGGGGAAGATCGGGTTGTCCAGCTCGGGGGTGATGAGTCCGACGAGGCCGGCGCTGCGCTGCCGCAGCCGCACGGGCCGTTCGTAGCCGAGGACGTCGAGCGCGGCAAGGACGGATTCGCGGGTGGCCTGGGCCACGCCGGGCTTGCCGTTGAGCACGCGGCTGACTGTGGCTTCACTGACCCCCGCCTGGGTTGCGATGTCGGCAAGCCGCGCGGTCATGACAGTGGACTGTACCGGTCACGGGGCGTATTGCCCACCGGCCCGGCGCCCTCGGCCTTCCGCAAGGACCCCCGCAAGGTCTTGCAGCTCTTCCGTGCGTGCGGGGCCCGCACGAGACGATGCTTTTCGGACAGGAGAGCGACGCATCCCCTGGAAGGGAGGCCTTCCGGCCGCTGTCAAGCGATCCTTCGGCAACCTTCGGGACACGCGGATGTAACGATCGCCGGGCCTTGCAGAAATTTCTCGCAAGGTCTTTCGGCTCGTTTTCATCCCTGTTACGTTCCTGGCAACCCGGAGCGCCGCGAGGGAGCGGTCGCATGAGGAAGGTGTCAGCCCCTCGTCCCACCGGGATCACTGAAGGAGTTCACATGCGGCGTGGCATAGCGGCCACCGCGCTGGTCGCCGCCCTGGGCGTGACCCTGGCGGCGTGCGGCGGAAGCGACAGCGGTTCCAACGGCGGCGGCTCGAAGAGCTCGGGCGAGCTCTCCGGCACCGTGACCTGGTGGGACACCTCCACGGTCGGCTCCGAGGACAAGGTCTTCAAGAAGCTGGCCGAGGACTTCACCAAGAAGCACCCGAAGGTCACGGTCAAGTACGTGAACGTGCCCTTCGGCGAGGCGCAGAACAAGTTCAAGAACGCCGCGCAGTCCGGCTCCGGCGCCCCCGACGTCATCCGCTCCGAGGTCGCCTGGACCCCCGAGTTCGCCGACCTCGGCTACCTCGCCCCGCTCGACGGCACCCCGGCGCTGAAGGGGCAGGACGACTTCCTCGCGCAGGCCGCCGCCTCCACGCAGTACAACGGCAAGACCTACGCCGTGCCGCAGGTCATCGACTCCATGGGCATCTTCTACAACAAGAAGATCTTCAAGGACGCCGGCGTCGAGGTCCCCAAGACCATCGACGAGCTCAAGTCCGTCTCCGCCAAGATCAAGCAGAAGACCGGCAAGACCGGCCTGTACCTGCGCGGCGACGACCCGTACTGGTTCCTCTCCTTCCTGTACGGCGAGGGCGGCGACCTCGTCGACGCCGAGCAGAAGAAGATCACCATCGGCGACGCGTCCGGCGTGAAGGCGTTCAAGACCGTCAAGGACCTGGTCGACTCGAAGGCCGCGATCACCGACGCGACCAACGGCTGGGACAACATGCAGGCCGCCTTCAAGGACGGCAAGGTCGCGATGATGATCAACGGCCCGTGGGCCGTCGCCGACACCTTCACCGGCAAGGAGTTCGCCGACAAGGCCAACCTGGGCATCGCCCCGGTCCCGGCCGGCTCGGCCGGTCAGGGCGCCCCGCAGGGCGGCCACAACCTCGCCGTCTACGCGGGCTCCAAGAACCTGGACGCCTCCTACGCGTTCGCCGAGTACATGACCTCCGTCGAGTCCCAGACCCGTGTCGCGAAGGAGCTCAGCCTCCTCCCGACCCGGCAGTCCGTCTACATCAAGCCGGACGTCGCGACCAACGAGATGATCACCTTCTTCAAGCCGGTCGTCGACAAGGCCGTCGAGCGCCCGTGGATCCCCGAGGGCGGCAGCCTCTTCGAGCCCGTCAAGGTCGAGTACACCAAGGTGCTCACCGGCCAGACGTCCCCGGACGCCGGCGCCAAGGCGGTCGCCGACGCCTACCGCAAGCTCCTGAAGGACTGGAAGTAAGAAGGAAGGCAGGCCGGCTGATGGCTGTGGACACTCCCAGCCAGTCGGTGGCGAAGGCCGCGGGCGACCACGTCGCCCCCCGCCCGCGGCGCCGCACAGGAAATCA
>NZ_JBSFSA010000025.1:0-89824 GCF_053589515.1 Streptomyces sp. NPDC003327
CGGCCGGTGTAGAACGGGACCTCCTCGCGGACGTGCATGCGGGCCTCGGAGCCGCGCAGGTGGCGCATGAGGTCGACGATGCGGTGGAGTTCGTCGGCCTCGAAGGCGAGGATCCACTCGTAGTCGCCGAGCGAGAAGGAGGCGACCGTGTTGGCGCGGACGTCGGGGTAGCCGCGGGCCATCTTGCCGTGGTCGGCGAGCATCCGGCGGCGGTCCTCGTCCGGCAGCAGGTACCAGTCGTAGGAGCGCACGAAGGGGTAGACCGAGACGTAGTCGCGCGGGGTCTCGTCGGCCAGGAAGGCCGGGATGTGCGACTTGTTGAACTCGGCGGGGCGGTGCAGCGCCATGTTCGACCAGACCGGTTCGAGGGCGCGGCCGAGCTTGGTGCGGCGGAAGAGGCTGTACGCGTCCTGGAGCTCGTCGCTCGTCTCGGCGTGCCACCAGATCATGACGTCGGCGTCGGCGCGCAGACCGGACAGGTCGTACGTGCCGCGGACGGTGATGTCCTTGGCGGCGAGCTGGTCGAAGAGCTCCTGGACCTCGTCGGCCCAGCCGGCTCGGTCGGCGGGCAGGACGTCGCGCAGCTTGAAGACGGACCACAGGGTGTAGCGGATGACCTCGTTGAGGTCCTTCGCCTTCTTACCGGCGTTCGGGATCTTTTCGGGCGCACTCATGGCCCTATTCTCGCCCGTCACGAGGAGTGCCCCGCACCGGGGTCGGTCCTTTTCGACGTGGCGATGATCTCGTGGGCGGTCTCGTCCGTGATGTCGCCGGTGATCTCTTCGGTGATCTCGTCGGCGGCCCGGTGGGCGGAGGCGACGCAGGCGGGGATGCCGACCCCGTCGTAGGCGGCGCCCGCGAGGCGGATTCCGGGCAGGGCGGCGACGGCCTCGCGGACGCGGGCGACGCGGGCGAGGTGGCCGACGGGGTACTGCGGCAGGCCGTCGGTCCAGCGGGTGACGGTGGTGGCGACGGGGCGGGCGGTGAGGCCGGTGGCGGCGGCGAGGTCCTTGAGGGAGGCGGCGACCAGGTCGGCGTCCTCGCGGTGGACCTGCTGCTCCTCGCCGTGGCGGCCCACGGAGGTGCGGAGCACGAAGAGGTCGGGCGCGCCGTCGGCGACCCAGCGCCACTTCTGCGAGGAGAAGGTGGAGGCCTTGACGGTGTGTCCGTCGACGGGCGGTACGAGGAAGCCGGAGCCGCGCAGGGCGGGCAGGTCGGCGCGCCGGAAGGCGAGGGTGACGAGGGCCATCGAGGCGTAGGCGACGGCGCCGAGTTCGGCCGCGGCGGCCGGGGCGTGGGGGCCGAGGAGGCCGGCCGCGACTCCGGCGGGGGTGGCCAGGACCACCGCGTCGGCGTCGAGGACGCGGTCGCCGTCGCGGTCGCGGGTCACGACGCGCCAGCCGGTGGCGCCGGAGCGGAGCAGTGCCCGCACGGGGGCGCCGGTGAGGATTTCGCCGCCTGCGGCGCGGACGGCGGCGGCGACGGCCGCGGGAAGGGTGCCGACGCCTCCTTCGAGGCCGGCGAAGGCGGCTCCGCCGAGGCCGGTCGCGGCGCCCGCGACGTCGGTGGGCGTGGCGGCGCCGGCCTGCTGGACGGCCCGGACGGCGGCGGTGAGCGTCGGGTGGCGGCGGGCGGCCTCGAAGAGCGCGGGGACGGCGGCCCTCATCGAGATGCGGTAGGCGTCGCCCGCGTAGACGCCGCCGAGGAGGGGTTCGACGAGCCGGTCGACGACCTCGTGGCCCATGCGCTCGGCGACGTACGCGCCGATGGCGACGTCCTCGCCGACCTCGGTCGGCGGAAGCTCCAGGTCGCGGCCGATCCGGCGCAGCGCCTCGGCGGAGAGCAGCCCCTCGACGGCGGCGGCGTCGCCGGGGACGCCCATGACGTGGCCCTTGGGCATGGGGACGAGCGCGCCGCGCGACCAGACGGAGGCGGTCGTGGTGGCGGGGGCCTGGAGGCGGTCGCCGAGGCCGACGGACGCGGCGAGCGCGATCGCCTCGGGGCGGCGGGCGAGCAGCGACTCGGCGCCGAGGTCCACGGGGGCGCCGGCGATCTCCCCGGCGAGGAGCTTGCCGCCGACGCGGTCGCCGCCTTCGAGGAGGGTGACCCGGTGTCCGGCGAGGACCAGTCGGTGGGCGGCGGCGAGGCCTGCGATGCCTCCGCCCACGACGACGACGTGCCCTGCGTTCCCGGCGTGCTGCCCCGTGCTGTCCGCGTTCATGGGACCACTCTCTCAAATCGCCCGCGCGCGCCCGTTCCGAGGCCGGACCGTGACCGCTTCGCTACCGGCGGGCGGCAACCGCCGCCGGGGACGGTACGTCCAAGGGGCACTACTCACCACCATTCCTTGGGGGGACTCGTGCGGAGAGCGAGAACGACGGCCGCGGCGCTGCTGACGGCGTCACTGGTCCTGACCGGCTGCGGGGCGGGCGGCGCGGACACGGCGGCCGGGGACGCCAAGTCGGGCGTACGGGCGGTCGAGCCCGCGGACGGCTCGCGCCAGGAGGGCGCGGGGGACACCGCGTCGGGCGCCTCCGGGGCGTCCGCCGCGCCGGGGGCCCAGCGGGCGCCCGCGTCGCGGACCCCGGCGGCACCGCAGCACGTCATCCGCACCGCCGCGCTGACCGTGGAGGTCGCGGACGTGCCGAAGGCGCTGGCGGAGGCGCGCCGGGTGACGGCGGGCGCGGGCGGCCGGGTGGAGAACGAGACGACGGAGCGGGTCGACGACGCGTACGTCACCTCGCGGGTGGTGCTGCGCGTGCCGCAGGAGCGGTACGACACGGTGCTCGCCGCGCTGGCGGGCTCCGGCAAGCTGCTGGCGCGCACGGCGGACGCCAAGGACGTCACCGAGCAGGTGGTGGACGTGGAGAGCCGGATCGCGACGCAGCGGGCGAGCGTGGCGCGGGTCCGGGCGCTGATGCAGCGCGCGGAGAAGCTCGCGGACGTGGTGACCCTGGAGGGGGAGCTGAGCCGTCGCCAGGCGGATCTGGAGTCGCTGCTCGCCCAGCAGGCGTCGCTGCGGGACCGGACGACGCTGTCGACGATCACCCTGGAGCTGGTCGAGAAGGAGAGGCCGCACGCCGACGAGGACCCGGCCGACGACCGCCCGTCGGCCGGTGACGCCCTGGGCGGCGGCTGGGACGCGCTGGTGGCGGCGGGGGCGTGGGTGGTGATCGTGCTGGCGGCGCTGGCTCCCTGGCTGGCGGTGGCCCTGCTCGCGTACGCCGTCTGGCACTTCCTCCTCCGCCCCCGCCACCGCGCCCGCAGGGCTGCCCGCAGCGAACTCCCGGCCCGGGAAGCCGAGTGAGCGAGGACGCCCGTCGGAACCTTTGGATGCCCGCAAGCACCCGGGGCGAGTGAGCCGAAGGGTCGCGGCCGGGGGAACGGGCCCGAGGACGCACGGGACCGTGAGCCCGGCGAAGAGCGACCCGGAGGCGAACCGAGCCCTCTAGAACAATGCAGCCATGAGTGAACGACTGGTGGTCATCGGTGGCGACGCGGCGGGCATGGCCGCCGCGTCGCAGGCGCGCAGGCTGAAGGGGTCCGGGGAGCTGGAGATCGTCGCGTTCGAGCGCGGTCGTTTCTCCTCGTACTCGGCGTGCGGCATTCCGTACTGGGTGGGGGGCGAGGTCCGGGAGCGCGCGGAGTTGGTCGCGCGTGCGCCGGAGGAGCACCGGGCCCGGGACATCGATCTGCGGATGCGGACGGAGGTGACGGAGATCGACGTGTCGGGGCAGCGGGTTCGCGCCAGGGATCTGGAGTCGGGTGCCGAGTCGTGGACGGGCTTCGACAAGTTGGTGATCGCGACGGGGGCGCGGCCGCTGCGGCCGCCGGTGCCGGGGATCGACGCGCCGGGTGTGCACGGGGTGCAGACGCTGGACGACGGGCAGGCGTTGCTGGATTCGCTGGCGCGGACGTCGGGGCGGCGGGCGGTCGTGGTCGGCGCGGGGTACATCGGCGTGGAGATGGCGGAGGCGCTGTTGGGCCGGGGGTACGAGGTGACGGTCCTGAACCGGGGCGAGGAGCCGATGTCGACGCTGGATCCGGACATGGGGCGTCTGGTGCACCGGGCGATGGACGGGCTCGGGATCAGGACGGTGGGTTCGGCGGCGGTGACGGGGGTGCTGACGGGCGGGGACGGCCGGGTGCGGGCGGTGACGACGGAGGCGGGCGAGTATCCGGCGGACGTGGTGGTGCTGGGCACGGGCGTGGTGCCGGAGACGTCGTTGGCGGAGGCGGCGGGGCTCCCCCTGGGGGCGCACGGCGGGCTGCTGACGGATCTGGCGATGCGGGTGCGGGGCCAGGGGAACATCTGGGCGGGCGGTGACTGCGTGGAGGTGCTGGACCTGGTGTCGAACCGGGAGCGGCACGTTCCGTTGGGGACGCACGCGAACAAGCAGGGCCAGGTGATCGGCGCGAACGTGGGGGGCGGTTACGCGACGTTCCCGGGGGTGGTGGGGACGGCGGTGTCCAAGGTGTGCGATCTGGAGATCGCGCGCACGGGGCTGCGGGAGAAGGACGCCCGGGAGGTGGGGCTGCGTCACGTGTCGGTGACGGTGGAGTCGACGAGCCGGGCGGGCTACTACCCGGGGGCCGCGCCGATGACGGTGAAGATGCTGGCGGAGCGGCGTACGGGGCGGCTGCTCGGGGTGCAGATCGTGGGCCGGGAGGGGGCGGCGAAGCGGGTGGACATCGCGGCGGTCGCGTTGACGGCGGGGATGACGGTGGAGGCGATGACGTTCCTGGACCTGGGGTACGCGCCGCCGTTCTCGCCGGTGTGGGATCCGGTGCTGATCGCGGCCCGGAAGGCGGTGGCGGCCGTCCGGGCGGCCGGCTGACGAGCACCCCCTCGCGTCGGGGGCGCCGCGTCGGTTTCCCGGCGGCGGCGCCCCTTCGTCGGGCGGGCGTCAGACGGCCGTGCGCGTGTGGACGTACTCGACCAGGCGCGTCAGGGCGTCCGGGTCCATGGCCGGCATCACGCCGTGGCCGAGGTTGAAGACGTGCCCCTCCAGGTCCTCGGCGGCGGCCAGGACCTCGTCCGTCTTGGCCTCGACGACCTCGCGCGAGGCGAAGAGGACGGCGGGGTCGAGGTTGCCCTGGAGCGCCTTTCCGGGGCCGACGCGGCGGGCGGCCTCGTCGAGCGGGACGCGCCAGTCGACGCCGACGACGTCCGCGCCCGCCTCTCCCATGAGGCCGAGGAGCTCGCCCGTACCGACGCCGAAGTGGATGCGGGGGACGCCGTAGCCGGCGACCGCGTCGAAGACCTTGGCGGAGGCGGGCATGACCGAGCGACGGTAGTCGGCGGGGGCGAGGGCGCCGACCCAGGAGTCGAAGAGCTGTACGGCGGAGGCGCCGGCCTCGATCTGGACCTTGAGGAAGGCCGCGGTGATGTCGGCGAGGCGGTCGAGCAGGTCGGCCCAGAGCTGCGGGTCGCCGTACATGAGCGCCTTGGTGTGCTCGTGGCTGCGGGACGGGCCGCCCTCGACGAGGTAGCTCGCGAGGGTGAAAGGCGCTCCGGCGAAGCCGATGAGCGGGGTGTCGCCCAGCTCGCCGGTGAGCATGCCGATGGCCTCGGTGACGTAGTGGACGTCCTCGGGGGTCAGCTCGCGCAGCCGGTCGAGGTCGGCGCGGGTGCGGATCGGCTCGGCGACGACCGGGCCGACGCCGGGCTTGATGTCGAGGTCGACGCCGATGGCCTTGAGCGGGACGACGATGTCGCTGAAGAAGATCGCGGCGTCGACCTTGTGGCGGCGCACGGGCTGCAGCGTGATCTCGGTGACCAGCTCGGGCCGCATGCACGACTCGAGCATCGGGATGCCCTCGCGCACCTTCAGGTACTCGGGGAGGGAGCGCCCGGCCTGTCGCATGAACCAGACGGGGGTGTGGGGCACGGGCTCGCGCCGGCACGCCCTGAGGAACGCGGAGTCGTGCGTCCGCGACTGCTGCTTGGTCTGCTGGCCCTGCGGGCTGTCGATGGCACTCACGCCCAAATCTTCGCATGTGGCGGGAAGCCGCTCGTCCGGGGCGGGTGTCCCTCCCTGCGCGGCGGCCCCGTTCCGCCTACTCTTCCCCGCATGGCTGCGGCTCAGGGACATTTTTCCGATCATTCCGACGGCACTCGAGGGACGGACGACACGGCGGACAGTACGGAGACGAACCCGGCGCCGCCCGCGTTCCGGCGGGCGGTGGAGGCGCTGCGCTCGGCGCGGCTGCGGCCGGAGATCGAGGTGGACCCGACGCGGCCGCCGCAGCGCCTCGCGCCGTACGCGTACGCGGTGGAGGCGGCCGTCGTGGAGGGCGAGGAGGACCTGGCGGACGGGCGGCTGGTCCTGCTGCACGATCCGGCCGGTCACGACGCCTGGAAGGGCACGTTCCGTCTGGTGACCCTGGTGCGGGCGGAGCTGGAGCCGGAGATGGCGGCCGATCCCCTGCTCCCGGAGGTGTGCTGGTCCTGGCTGACGGGCGCCCTGGAGGCGCGGGGGCTGGCGTACGGCGAGGCGAGCGGGACGGTGACGATGGCGGGCTCGCACTACTTCGGGGGGCTCGCGGACCGCAGACCGGCCACGCAGATCGAGATCCGGGCGTCGTGGACGCCCCGGGAGGGGCCGGGCGGGGTGCCGGACTCGGGGGCGCACCTGGTCGCCTGGTGCGATCTGCTCTGCCAGATCGCGGGGCTGCCGCCGCTGGCGGCGGAGCCGGGTGCGGGCACGGTCTCGGGGGCGGGGGTCGTCCCGCTGCCCCAGCGGCGGGGCCCGCAGGGGGCCTGACCGGGGTCCCCCGTGGGGGTGACGGGCCGGGTCCGCTCGTAGGATGATCGATCACGCGTCCGAATTGCCCTAAATGTTACTCACCAAATCGTGATCTTTCCCTAAAGGCGGGCGGCCCAGCTGCCGAAGGAGTCAGTGACCCCTTCACAGCACGGGTTCGCCCCCGGCTTCTTCCCCGAGCCGGCTCCGTCCCGCACCTTCCCCCCAGGAGGCCTGGTGTCCGTTCTCCTCGAGCAGCCCGCAAGCCTGGTCGCCTACCGCCCGAACAAGCCGACGGCCATGGTCGTCGTGGCCGACCCGCGCGTCCGATCCACCGTGACCCGCCACCTGTGGGCCCTCGGAGTACGTGACGTGATCGAGGCTTCGTCCATCGCGGAGGCCCGTCCCCGCGTCGGCAACCCGCGCGACATCTGCGTGGCCGACGTCCACCTGCCCGACGGCAGCGGCCTGACCCTGCTGTCCGAGACCCGCGCCGCGGGCTGGCCCAACGGCCTCGCCCTCTCGGCCGCCGACGACATCGGCGCCGTGCGCAACGCCCTGGCCGGCGGCGTGAAGGGCTATGTCGTCACCGGCACCCGTACCAACATCGGCCACCCGACGCGTCCCGGCGCCGCCCCCATCGGCGCCGCGGCCGCCCGCCTCGGCCACCGCCGCCCCCCGGGTGCCCCGAGCCACCCGGGCGGCTACCGCGAGCTCTCCGGCCGTGAGGTCGAGGTGCTCCGCCTCGTCGCCGAGGGCCAGTCGAACAAGGCCATCGGCGTCTCCATGGGCCTCTCGGCCCTCACCGTGAAGAGCCACCTCGCCCGGATCGCCCGCAAGCTGGGCACCGGCGACCGCGCCGGCATGGTCGCGGTGGCCCTGCGGACCGGCATCATCCACTGACCGATCCGGCCCCTCCCCGAGCGCCTGCCGACGGAACGTTCCGTCGGCGGGCGCTCGGCGTTGGGCCCGCCGCTGACGGCGTCCCCGGCGGACGTCTCGGACAGCGGTCCCGGGCGGGCGTGCCCGGGCCTCCCGCGTGGACGTCTCCTTTCGTTCCGTCGACGGGTATGTGCCGGGGGACGGATACCCTTGACAGGTGACCGACGCCCAAGAGACCGCAGCAGACACCGCACTGCGCACCACCGGGGGCGGCCCCCCGGACGACGACGTCCCTGCGAATGGGCTTCCGATCCCGTTGCTGGAGCCCCGTGAGGGGATTCCGCCCGTCGTCGCGGGCGAGGACGCCCTCGCCGAGGTGATCGCCGCCTTCGCCGCGGGCAGCGGCCCGGTCGCCGTGGACGCCGAGCGCGCCTCCGGCTACCGCTACGGCCAGCGCGCCTACCTCGTCCAGCTCCGTCGCGAGGGCGCCGGGACCGCCCTGATCGACCCCGTCGGCTGCCCGGACCTCTCCGGGCTCGGCGAGGCGCTCGACGGCGTCGAGTGGATCCTGCACGCGGCCACCCAGGACCTCCCGTGTCTCCGTGACATAGGCATGCGTCCGTCCACGCTGTTCGACACCGAGCTGGCCGGCCGTCTCGCGGGCTTCCCGCGCGTCGGCCTCGGCGCGATGGTCGAGTCCGTCCTCGGCTACGCCCTGGAGAAGGGGCACTCCGCCGTCGACTGGTCCACCCGCCCGCTGCCCGAGCCGTGGCTGCGCTACGCCGCGCTCGACGTGGAGCTGCTCGTCGACCTGCGCGACGCCCTGGAGAAGGAGCTGGACCGGCAGGGCAAGCTGGAGTGGGCCCACCAGGAGTTCGACGCGATCGCCTCGGCGCCGCCCGCCCCGCCGCGCAAGGACCCGTGGCGCCGCACCTCGGGCATGCACAAGGTCCGCCGCCGTCGCCAGATGGCTGTGGTACGGGAGCTGTGGACGGCCCGGGACCGGATCGCCCAGCGGCGCGACGTCTCCCCCGGCAAGGTGCTGAGCGACGCGGCGATCGTCGAGGCCGCCCTCGCCCTGCCGGTGAACGTGGCCGCGCTCTCCGCGCTGCCCGGTTTCGGCCACCGGACGAGCCGCCGTCAGCTGGAGCAGTGGCAGGCCTCGGTGGACCGCGCCAGGGCCCTCCCCGAGAGCGAGCTGCCCCAGCCGGGCCAGCAGGTGGCCGGGCCGCCGCCGCCGCGCGCCTGGGCGGACAAGGACCCGGTGGCCGCCGCCCGCCTCGCGGCGGCCCGCACCTCGGTGACGGCCCTCGCGGAGGAGCTGAACCTGCCGCAGGAGAACCTGATCACCCCGGACACCGTGCGCCGGGTCTGCTGGGAGCCGCCGTCCCCTGCCACCGCGGAGACGGTCGCCGCCGCCCTCGCGGGTCACGGCGCGCGGCCGTGGCAGGTCGGCCTGGTGACGCCGCTCCTGGTGGAGGCCCTGGCGGTCTCCGCGTAACGCACGCGCGCCGGGCTCGCACGGACCCGCGCCGACTCGACGAAGCCCCCGGGACCGCGCGGTCCCGGGGGCTTTCGTCCGTCCCGGCTTCCCCTCTCCTACGGAACGGGGCTCAGGTCGCCGTTCGTGCTCATGTCGAAGACGCCCTGGGTCTTGCCGTCGACCGTGAGGTGCTTGAGCCAGTGCTTGGAGAGGTTGTGCACGTTCTTGTGCTGCTGCTCCCACACCACCGAGTGGCCCGCGCAGGCCAGCTTGACCATGAGCTTGCGGGAGCCCGCGACGGCGTTGTAGAGCGCCGGGACGGAGAAGTTGAGCTCCGGGTCCGGGTTGGGCGGTGAGGTGTTCACCTGGCTGTCGCGGTCCCCGTAGACGATCAGGACAGGGACGTCTCCGCCGAGGACGCCGCCCTGCCCGGCCGTCGTCTTGTTCCAGCCCCAGCGGACGAAGTTCCGGATCCGGTTGAGCCCCTCCGGCGGTCCCCAGGTCCTGCCCTCGGAGTCGTTCTCCATCATCGCGGCCCACGCCCGCTCGACCATGCCGGGCTCGCGCTGGTCCACGCAGGCCAGTTCGTTGTTCCACCCCGACTCCAGCCCCCACCGGGTGGCGAGGAACATCGGGAAGCCGGGCCTCGGCAGCGGGCTCGGCGCGGTCGACGTGCCCTCGGGCGGGAAGATCGACGCCAGCAGGAACAGGCTCTCCACCCTGGTGGGGTTGTTCACCGCGTAGGGCCCCATGGTGAAGGCCGCGGCCGACCAGCCGATGAACGCGACCTTGTCCACCTGGCGCTTCTCGCGGATGTACTCGACCACGGTGTGCAGCTCGTCCCGGTCGCTGTTCGAGTTGTTCAGCTGGAAGCCGTACAGCGGCTGGCCCGGGGTGAATCCGACCGGCCGGAGCCCTGGAGGTCCATCATGAAGACGTCGTAACCGGCCTTGGCCAGGTGTTCCGCCCAGCCGTAGGAGGCGTTGTGCCGTCCCGCTCCCGGACGAACAGGTGGACCTTCTCGTTCTCGTTCGCGGGGACGGTGGACGTGTGGGGGACCTCGTGGTCCTTGGTGATGATCGCCGCCATGGAGTTCCCTTCCGTGCGATCGGTCCGCGAGGCCTCGTGACCCGCGGGGGCCGGCCTCGGTCCGATGTGTACCGGGCGGCCGCCGCGGGGGCCCGTGGCGCGGCCGGGCGCCCGCGGCCATCCGGTCGCGGAACCCTCCGTTCGGACGGGCGTACGCACGGGGCGCGTGCGCTCGGGTCGCGCGCGCCGGATGTGACCTTCACCGCTTGGCCCCCGAGGACTGGGCAGCATGGTTACCCACAAGTAGCATGGAGGAAGCAAGCGCGCGCTTAGGCGTGCGCCGCAGCAGTGCCATCCCGCACCCTGGAGGAGAGCCATCGTGCCTCGTACCGTCAGGGACGTCGTCTTCGTCGACGGCGTCCGCACCCCGTTCGGCAAGGCGGGCCCGAAGGGCATCTACCACGAGACCCGCGCCGACGACCTCGTCGTGAAGGCCATCCGGGAGCTGCTGCGCCGCAACCCGGGCCTCGACCCGGCGAAGATCGACGAGGTCGCCATCGCCGCGACCACGCAGATCGGCGACCAGGGCCTGACCCTCGGCCGGACCGCGGGCATCCTCGCCGGGCTCCCGCAGTCGGTGCCGGGCTACTCCATCGACCGCATGTGCGCCGGCGCGCTGACCGCCGTGACCTCGGTGGCCGGTTCGATCGCCTTCGGCGCGTACGACGCCGTCATCGCCGGTGGCGTCGAGCACATGGGCCGCCACCCCATGGGCGAGGGCGTCGACCCGAACCCGCGCTTCGTGTCGGAGAAGCTCGTCGACGAGTCCGCCCTCTTCATGGGCATGACCGCCGAGAACCTGCACGACCGCTACCCGCACATCACCAAGCAGCGCGCCGACGAGTACGCCGTGCGCTCGCAGGAGAAGGCCGCCAAGGCGTACGCCGACGGCAAGATCCAGCAGGACCTGGTGCCGATCTCGGTCCGCCGCACCTCCCCCGAGGCCGGCGAGACCGGCTGGGGCCTGGTCACCGCCGACGAGCCGATGCGCCCGGGCACGACCCTGGAGTCGCTGGCCGGCCTGAAGACGCCGTTCCGCGTCCACGGCAACGTCACCGCGGGCAACGCCGCCGGTCTCAACGACGGCGCCACCGCCTCGATCATCGCCTCCGAGGAGTTCGCCCGGGAGAACGACCTCCCGGTCAAGATGCGCCTCGTCTCGTACGCCTTCGCCGGCGTCGAGCCCGAGGTCATGGGCTACGGCCCGATCCCGGCGACCGAGAAGGCCCTCGCCAAGGCCGGCCTGACGATCGACGACATCAACCTGTTCGAGATCAACGAGGCGTTCGCCGTCCAGGTCCTCGCCTTCCTCGACCACTACGGCATCGCCGACGACGACGCGCGCGTCAACCAGTACGGCGGCGCCATCGCCTTCGGTCACCCGCTCGCCTCCTCCGGCGTCCGTCTCATGACGCAGCTGGCCCGCCAGTTCGAGGAGCAGCCGCAGGTCCGTTACGGCCTCACCACCATGTGCGTCGGCTTCGGCATGGGCGCGACGGTCATCTGGGAGAACCCCCACTGGGAGGGCAAGTGAGCACCACCGCCGAGCTTCTGAAGGGCGCCGCCGAGCTCTTCCCGGACGAGGTCGTCACCAGCGCCCACGTGCGGCACTTCGAACTCCCGGCGAACGCCGGCCGGTTCGCGCTGATCACGCTGGACAACGGCTTCGACCACACCAAGCCGACCACCTTCGGCCCGCAGTCCCTCGCCAACCTGAACGCGGCGATCGACCAGGTCGAGGCGGAGGCCGCGAACGGTGAGATCGTCGGCGTCGGCCTGACCGGCAAGCCGTTCATCTTCGCCGTCGGCGCCGACCTCAAGGGCGTCGAGCTGCTGAAGAAGCACGAGGAGGCCCTCGCCATCGGCAAGGGCGGCCACGACGTCTTCAAGCGCCTCTCCTCCCTCGCCGTGCCGACCTTCGCGTACTACAACGGCGCGGCCATGGGCGGCGGCGTCGAGGTCGGTCTGCACTGCACCTACCGCACCGTGTCGAAGGCCCTGCCGGCCTTCTCGCTGCCCGAGGTCTTCCTCGGCCTGGTGCCCGGCTGGGGCGGCTGCGCGATCCTGCCGAACCTGATCGGCGCCGAGAAGGCCGTCTCGGTCATCATCGAGAACTCGCTGAACCAGAACCGTCAGCTCAAGGGCAAGCAGGTCTTCGAGCTCGGCATCGCCGACGCCCTCTTCGAGGGCGCCGACTTCCTGGAGCAGTCGCTGATCTGGACGGCCTCCGTCCTGAACGGCACCGTCACCGTCGAGCGTCCCGAGGTCGACCGCGGCGAGGCCTGGGACCAGGCCGTCGCCAAGGGCCGTGCCGTCGCCGACTCCAAGGTGCACGGCGCCGCCCCGGCCGCCTACCGCGCCCTGGAGATCATCGAGGCCGCCAAGGACGGGGACCTCCAGAAGGGCTTCGACGCCGAGGACCAGGCTCTCGCGGACCTGATCATGGGCGGCGAGCTGCGCTCCGGCATCTACGCCTTCAACCTGGTGCAGAAGCGCGCCAAGCGCCCCGCCGGTGCCCCGGACAAGTCGCTGGCCCGCCCGGTCACCAAGGTCGGTGTCGTCGGCGCCGGTCTGATGGCCTCCCAGCTCGCGCTGCTCTTCCTGCGCCGCCTGGAGGTGCCGGTCGTCCTGACCGACATCGACCAGGAGCGCGTCGACAAGGGCGTCGGCTACGTCCACGCCGAGATCGAGAAGCTGCTCGGCAAGGGCCGCATCAACCAGGACAAGGCCAACCGTCTCAAGGGCCTGGTCTCCGGTGTCCTCGACAAGGCCGAGGGCTTCTCGGACGCGGACTTCATCATCGAGGCCGTGTTCGAGGAGATGTCCGTCAAGCAGAAGGTGTTCGCGGAGGTCGAGGCGGTCGCCCCGGCGCACGCGATCCTCGCCACCAACACCTCCTCGCTCTCGGTCTCCGAGATGGCCTCGAAGCTCCAGCACCCGGAGCGCGTGGTCGGCTTCCACTTCTTCAACCCGGTCGCAATCCTCCCGCTCCTGGAGATCGTCCGCGGCGAGCAGACCGACGACGCCTCCCTCGCCACCGCCTTCGGCGTGGCGAAGAAGCTGAAGAAGACCGCGGTCCTGACGAAGGACGCCCCGGCGTTCGTCGTGAACCGCATCCTCACCCGCTTCATGGGCGAGATCCAGAACGTCATCGACGAGGGCACCTCCGTCGAGACGGCGGAGAAGGCCATCGAGCCGCTCGGCCTGCCGATGTCCCCGCTCGTCCTCCTGGAGCTGGTCGGCCCCGCGATCGGTCTGCACGTCTCCGAGACGCTGAACCGCGCCTTCCCGGAGCGCTTCACGGTCTCCCCCAACCTGAAGGCGGTCGTCGAGGCCGGCAAGCGCGGCTTCTACGTCTACAAGCCGGAGAACGGCTTCAAGCCGGAGCTGGACCCCGAGGTCGCCGCGCTCCTCAAGCAGGGCGACGTCGTCCTGACCGAGGAGCAGGTCCGCGACCGCGTCCTGGACGCGGTGGCGCAGGAGATCGGCCTGATGCTGGAGGAGGGTGTCGTCGCCGAGGCGCAGGACATCGACCTCTGCCTGATCACCGGTGCGGGCTGGCCCTTCCACCTGGGCGGCATCACGCCGTACCTGGACCGTGAGGGCGTCTCCGAGCGCGTCAACGGCAAGCGTTTCCTGGCGCAGGGCGTGGCGAGCGTTCCCGCGTAACCGCAGGGCGTACGGCGACGGCCCCGGCACCTTCCCAGGTGCCGGGGCCGTTCGCGCGTGTACGGCGAGGCGTTCCCGTACGTGCTGCGGGGCGCGGGGGTCAGCCCAGGGAGCGCCAGCTGTCGAGGGAGAGCCCGCCCGCCGCGGGGCGCTGCCGGGCGGTGATGAGCGTGGCGGCGCCGGCCAGGGTCAGCGCGACGAGGCGGCCGTCGATGTCGCGGCCGAAGGCGGTGGCCAGTTCGCCGTGCGGGACGCCCGTCTCGATCCACTGGACGCCCGAGTCCTCCTGCTCGGTCGGGTGCACGCCGACCGCGAGCCGCCCGTCGGCGGCCTGCTGGGCGAGGACCGTGCACTCGACGCCGTCGACGAGACAGCGGCCCGCGGAGAGCGGTCCCGTGCCGACCGCCCGGCCGAGGACCGTCGGGGCGAGGGAGCGGTCGGGCGACCAGGCCCGCAGGTCGCCCTCCTGGTCGACGTAGAAGGCCGTCGAGTGCCCGGAGGGGCCGGTGACGGCGGCGAGGGTGCCCATGGTCACCGAGGCGGGCAGCAGCTCCTCGCGGACCGGCTTGCCGCCGGACTCGCGCTGCTGGTAGCGGACCAGGCCCTTCGCGTGCGAGCTGTACAGCTCGACGAACCCGGCGCCGTTGGTGACGGCGGCCGGCGAGGGGTCGGTCTTGGAGCCGAGCAGGTCCCACCAGGGGTGCCAGCCGCCCGCGTCCTTCTGGGCCCGCACGCTGACGCCGCCGCCGCCGTTGCGGCAGAAGACGTACGCGCGGCCGATGCCGTCCACGGTCACGGACGGGGTCCCCGTCCACTGGTGAGCGGGCCCGTTCGGATGGGTGAGGGAGCGCCATTCGAGGGCCGGACGGCCCGTCTGGTACTGGGTGGTGTGGACGAGTTCGACCCGGTCCGGCTCGTCGCCCGCGACCGGCCGCAGCCCCACGAGGTGCACGTAGCCGTCGGTGCCCTGGCCGACCGAGAGGCTGGGCAGGAGGGTACCGCCGCCGAGGGAGACGGGTCCGGTCCAGCGGCCGCCGGTGTCCTCGGTCCAGCGCACCACTTCGCCGTTCCGGGGCAGATAGGCGCTGAATCTCCCCTCCTTCCCCCGGGCCAACCAGGCCCCCCGCATTCGGGGGGCCTCGGGGGCACCGGTGGGACGGGTCGTGGGGGCCTCGGATCGATTCGCCATGGGGGGATCCAGCACTCCGGTCATCGGGATTGAGGTCGGGTACGAGGCGACTGTAGTCCCCCCTGGTGAACGCGGTGTTCCGCACCCGTGGTCCCGCCGTCCGGGGGCCGTCAGTACCGGGCCTCGCGGCCCGCCTTGCCCAACCGGCTGTGCCCGCGCCCGTACAGGAAGTACACGACGATGCCGATGGCCATCCAGACCGCGAACCGGAACCAGGTCTCGCCCGGCAGGTTCAGCATCAGCCAGAGCGAGGCGGCGATGGAGAGGACCGGCAGCACCGGCACCCACGGGGTGCGGAAGGCGCGGGGCAGGTCGGGGCGGGTGCGGCGCAGGACGATGACACCGGCGGCGACGACGACGAAGGCGAAGAGGGTGCCGATGTTCACGAGCGTCGCCAGCTCGTTGATGCTGGTGAAGCCCGCGACGATCGCGATGACCACGCCGAGCAGGATCGTCGGGCGGTAGGGGGTCTTGAAGCGCGGGTGGGTGACCGAGAAGAAGCGCGGCAGCAGTCCGTCGCGGCTCATGGCGAAGAAGACGCGGGTCTGGCCCAGCAGCAGGATGAGGCAGACCGTGGTGAGGCCGACGGCGGCACCGAAGCTGATCACGCCCGCGTAGAACGGGTGCCCGACGGCCTTGAAGGCGTCGGCCAGTGGCGCGCTCACGGACAGTTCGGTGTAGTGCTGCATGCCGGTGACGACGAGCGCCACCGCCACGTACAGCACGGTGCAGATGAGGAGGGAGCCGAGGATGCCCCGGGGCATGTCCCGCTGCGGCAGCTTGGTCTCCTCGGCGGCGGTGGCGACGACGTCGAAGCCGATGAAGGCGAAGAAGACGACGGAGGCGGCCGTGAAGATGCCCATGACGCCGAAGTTGGTGGGCTCGTACCCGAAGAGGAGCTGGACGAGCGGCGAGTCCCAGTTGGAGCCGCCGCCCTCGGGGGTGACGGCCGGCGGCACGAACGGCTTGTAGTTGTCGCCGACGATGAAGAACAGGCCGGCCACGATGACGATCATGACGACGGTCACCTTGATCGCCACCACCAGGGCGGTGATGCGGGCCGACAGCTTCATGCCGACCACGAGGATCGCGGTCAGCACCAGGACCAGCAGGAACGCCAGGATGTCGAAGGTGCCGCCCGGCGCGTCCGGGCCCTCGAGCGCGGCCGGTAGGTGCCAGCCGGCGTTGTCCATCAGCGAGCGCACATACCCCGACCAGCCGACGGCCACCACCGCCGTGCCGAGCGCGAACTCCAGGACGAGGTCCCAGCCGATGATCCAGGCGGGGAGCTCGCCGATCGAGGCGTACGCGAACGTGTACGCCGATCCGGCGACGGGGACCGTCGAGGCGAACTCGGCGTAACAGAGCGCGGCGAGGGCGCAGACGATGCCCGCGGCGACGAAGGCGAGGGCGGTCGCCGGGCCGGCGTTCTCCTTGGCGACCTTGCCGGTCAGGACGAAGATGCCAGTGCCGATGATGACGCCGACGCCGAAGACCGTCAGGTCCCAGGCCGACAGGGACTTCCGGAGGGCGTGCTCCGGTTCCTCCGTGTCGCGGATCGACTGTTCGACCGTCTTGGTCCGGAACATGCCGGAGTTCGCGCGTGGCTGCTGGTCCGTACTCACCGTGGTACCTCCCTGCGATGGAGCTGCCCGCTCTGTGGTCAGGATGCACGCGAAAGGGCCGGTCGGCACTCCGAAGAGTGATCCGACCGGCCCAAGGGTGACGCCGCGTGACGGTGAACGTCAGTCGCGGGCGGGCTCCACGGCCTTCGCGCTGCTCTCGAACCGGCCGTCGAGCCGCGAGACCAGGCCGGTGACCTGCCGGGCGATGTCCGGGGCGGTCAGCCCGATCTCGGCCATGACCTCGGCGCGGGAGGCGTGGTCGAGGAAGCGCGGCGGAATGCCGAAGTCACGCAGCGGTACGTCCACGCCGGCGTCGCGCAGCGCCTGCGCGACGGCCGAGCCGACGCCGCCGACGCGGCTGTTGTCCTCGACGGTGACGACGACCCGGTGCTGCTCGGCGAGCGGGGCGAGGGCCTCGTCGACGGGCTTGACCCAGCGGGGGTCGACCACGGTGGTGGAGATGCCCTGCCGGTCGAGCAGGCCGGCGATCTCCAGGCACATGGGGGCGAGCGCGCCCACCGAGACGAGCAGGACGTCCGGCCGGTCGCTGTCCGGCTCGCGGAGCACGTCCATGCCGCCGACCCGGCGCAGGGCCGGCACGGCGGGGCCGACGGCGCCCTTGGAGAAGCGGACGACGGTGGGGGCGTCGGTGACCTCGACGGCCTCGCGGAGCTGGGCGCGGACCTGGTCGGCGTCGCGCGGGGCGGCGAGCCGCAGGCCGGGCACGACCTGGAGGATCGACATGTCCCACATGCCGTTGTGGGAGGCGCCGTCGGTGCCGGTGACACCGGCCCGGTCCAGGACGAAGGTGACGCCGCACTTGTGCAGCGCCACGTCCATGAGGACCTGGTCGAAGGCGCGGTTGAGGAAGGTCGCGTAGACGGCGAAGACCGGGTGGAGGCCGCCGGTGGCGAGGCCGGCGGCGGAGACCGCGCCGTGCTGCTCGGCGATGCCGACGTCGAAGACCCGCTCGGGGAAGGCCTTGGCGAACTTGTCGAGGCCGACGGGCTGGAGCATGGCCGCGGTGATCGCGACGATGTCCTCGCGCTCCTTGCCGAGCGCCACCATCTCCTCGGCGAAGACGCCGGTCCAGTCGGCGCCGGAGGTGGAGATGGGCAGGCCGGTGTCGGGGTGGATCTTGCCGACCGCGTGGAAGCGGTCCGCCTCGTCCTGCAGGGCGGGCTGGTAGCCGCGGCCCTTCTCGGTGAGGCAGTGCACGATGACGGGGCCGCCGAACCGCTTGGCGCGGGTGAGCGCGGACTCCAGCGCCTCGATGTCGTGGCCGTCGATGGGGCCGACGTACTTCAGGCCCAGGTCCTCGAACATGCCCTGCGGGGCGATGAAGTCCTTGAGGCCCTTCTTGGCACCGTGCAGCGTCTCGTACAGCGGCTTCCCGACGACGGGGGTGCGCTCCAGGATGTCCTTGCCGCGGGCGAGGAAGCGCTCGTAGCCGTCGGTGGTGCGCAGGGTGGCCAGGTGGTTGGCGAGGCCGCCGATCGTGGGGGCGTAGGAGCGCTCGTTGTCGTTGACGACGATGACGAGCGGGCGGTCCTTGGCCGCGGCGATGTTGTTCAGCGCCTCCCAGGCCATGCCGCCGGTGAGGGCGCCGTCGCCGATGACCGCGACGACGTGGTCGTCCTTCTTCCGGATCTCGTTGGCCTTGGCGAGGCCGTCGGCCCAGCCGAGGACGGTCGAGGCGTGCGAGTTCTCGATGACGTCGTGCTCGGACTCGGCCTGCGAGGGGTAGCCGGAGAGGCCGCCCTTCATCTTGAGCCGGGAGAAGTCCTGGCGGCCGGTGAGGAGCTTGTGCACGTAGCTCTGGTGACCGGTGTCGAAGAGGACCCTGTCCTTCGGGGAGTCGAAGACGCGGTGCAGGGCGATCGTCAGCTCGACCACACCGAGGTTGGGGCCGAGGTGGCCGCCGGTCTTGGAGACGGCGTCCACGAGAAAGGTCCGGATCTCCGCGGCCAGCTGCTCCAGCTGTTCCGGGGAGAGCCGGTCCAGGTCGCGCGGTCCCCTGATACGGGTCAGCAGAGCCACCCGTGCCTCCTTGCGTTTGAGCTGGTCGAGCATGCCGATTTGTCGAGTCTAATGTTCCGTCTTGGATCGTGGGCATCGGGCCGGGGGGTGAGGCGTCACCCGCACGGCCGACGTCGCGCTGATCCGTACGGCTCTGCGCGCCGGTCACCGCGCCCGCGGGCACGGCGCGGCACCGCTGCCGGCACGGCTGCCCGAAAGGCTCCGACACGGGTCCGGACGCACGCCTGCCCGGCGCCGGTTTCGCGGCGCCGGGCAGTGTGACGAGCGTGACGCGCGGAGCGCTACGCGCGGCCCGCGGACTTCTGCGTCCGGCGGGAGACGGAGTCGATGATCACGGCGATGAGCAGGACGCCGCCGGTGATCATGTACTGGATCGCGTTGGAGTCCAGGTTCATCTGGTTGAGGCCCTGGACGATCGACTGGATGACCAGGATGCCGAGGAGCGCCGACCAGACCTTGCCGCGTCCGCCGAAGAGGGACGTACCGCCGATGACCGCGGCGGCGATGCACATCATCAGCTGGTTGCCGCCGCCGAGGGAGCGGTCGGCGCCGCCCGTCGCGGAGGCGAGGAAGAGGCCGCCGATGGCGCCCATCGTGCCGGAGACCATGAAGACGGAGATCCGGATCCACGACACGTTGATGCCGGCCCGGCGGGCCGCCTCGATGCCGCCGCCGACCGCGAAGACCTGGCGGCCGTAGGTGGTGCGGCGGAGCACGAAGTCGGTGACGAGCAGGATCACCAGGAAGATCACCAGGGAGAGCGGCAGGCCCTTCTCCTGGTTGAAGCCGTACGCGGCGACGAGGACGAGGACCGCCAGGACCGCGGTGCGCAGGACGATCTCGCTCTGCGGGCGGTGCGGCAGCTGGGCCGCCTTGCGCCGGCGGGAGTCGCGCAGCTGGGCGAGGTAGAAGGCGGCGACGACGGCGACGGCGAGGCCGTAGGCGGCGGCGACGTCGGAGAAGTAGTACTTGGTGAGGTCGCCGACGAAGCTGCCGATCGGCGTCGGGATGGTGGACTTCTCCCCCATCACCCAGGTCTGGAGACCGGCCCAGCCGAGGAAGCCGGCCAGGGTGACGACGAACGCGGGCACGCCTATCTTCGCGAAGACGATGCCGTGGAAGGCGCCGATGAGCGTGCCGGAGAGGATGCCGAACACGATGGCGAGGGAGTCCGGCATGTCGGTGCCGAGGACGCCCCAGACCGCGCCGGCCAGACCGGCGACGGAGCCGACCGCGAGGTCGATCTCGCCGAGCAGCAGGACGAAGACGATGCCGACGGCCATGATGCCGGGGCCGACCGCGTACAGCGTGATCTGGTCGAGGTTGTAGGAGGTGATGAAGTTGCCGGTGAGGGCCTGGAAGACGATGCCGATCACGATGAGGCCGACGACGACCGGCAGGGAGCCGATCTCGCCGGAGCGGATCTTGCGCTTGAACTCCTCGACGTACCCCTTGAAGCCCTGCTCGCGGACGAGGAGGCGGGGGTCGACGGCCGGGACGGCGGCGGGAGCGGGCTCGCTCGCGGCCGTCTCCGCGGGCGACGGGGTCGTGCTCACTTCGCTACCTCCGCGTTGCGGGCCTGGCGGCGGGTCACGGCGTTGTCCGTGGCTCCCGTGATCGCGGCGATGATCTCTTCGTGCGTGGTGGTGGCCACCGGGAAGGTGCCGTTGTTGCGGCCCAGGCGCAGGACGGCGACCGTGTCGGCGACGGCCTTCACGTCGGCCATGTTGTGGCTGATGAGGATGACGCCGAGGCCCTGCTCGCGCAGGCGCTCGACCAGGTCGAGGACCTGGGCGGTCTGCTCGACGCCGAGGGCGGCGGTCGGCTCGTCCAGGATGACGATCTTGGGGTTGCCGACCAGGGCGCGCGCGATGGCGACGACCTGGCGCTGGCCGCCGGAGAGGGCGGCGACGGGGATGCGGACGCTCGGGATGCGGATGGAGAGCGTGGAGAGCAGGTCCTTGGCCCGCTTCTCCATGGCGACCTCGTCGAGGACGCCGCCCTTCTTGATCTCGCGGCCGAGGAACAGGTTGGCGACGACGTCGAGGTTGTCGCAGAGCGCGAGGTCCTGGTAGACGGTCGCGACGCCGAGGTTCTGGGAGTCGTGCGGGCGGGAGATCTCGACCGGCCGCCCCTCCCACTCGATGACGCCCTCGTCGATGGGGTGGACACCGGCGATCGTCTTGACGAGCGTGGACTTGCCCGCTCCGTTGTCGCCGACGAGGGCGACGACCTCTCCTGCGTGGACTTCGAGATCGACACCGGAGAGGACCTGGACCGCTCCGAACCGCTTGAAGATCCCGCGCAACGCCAGCACGGGCGTCTGGGACACGTGAACCAACTCCTTCGCCGCCCGCGCGGGGGCGGCGGAATGTCGCGCCGCCGGTGCAGCGCCAGGGAATTCGAGGGGGGTGCTGTGCTCGTCCGGCCCCCGCCGACAGCGGGGTCTGGGTCGGCCGGGGGCCGGACGGCGTGAGGGGGCGGAGCCCCGGGGCCCGGAGGCCTTCACCTGATGAACGGGCGGGAGCCCGCGGGCTCAGGTGCGGGGGCTCACTTGATGCCGAGCGCGGAGCACTTGGCGGCGAGGTCCGACGTGCAGATGTCGGCGGCGGAGTAGATGCCGTCCTCGATGACCGTGGACTTGATGTTCTTGCTGTCCACCACGACCGGGGCGAAGAGGGTGGAGGGCACGCCGTCCGTCTCGCCCTCGGCGCCGAGCTTCTCGCCGCGGAGCAGGTTCACCGCGAACTTGGCGGCCTCGGGGGCCAGCTGCAGCGGGGACTTGTAGATGGTGAAGGTCTGGGTGCCGGCGACGATGCGCTGGACGCCCGCGAGCTCGGCGTCCTGGCCGCCGACCGGGATGCCCTTGACGCCGGCGTTCTCCAGGGAGGTGACGATGCCGCCCGCCATGCCGTCGTTCGCGGAGTAGACGGCGCCGATCTTGTCCTTGCCGACCGAGGAGATCGCGGCGGCCATCTTCTCGCCGGCGATCTTCGGGTCCCACTCGCCGGAGGCCTCGTAGGCGATCTTGCCGACCTTGCCGTCGAGCGCGGTGTGGGCGCCCTTCTTGAACAGGGCGGCGTTCGGGTCCTTCTCGTCGCCGTTGATCATCACGACGTTGGCGGTGGCGGCCTTGGGGCCGAGCGCGGCGAGGAGGGCCTGGCCCTGGAGCTCGCCGACCTTGTTGTTGTCGTGGCTGACGTAGGCGTCGGCGCCCTGGACGGCACGGTCGTACGCGACGACCTTCACGCCCTTGCCCTGCGCCTCCTTGACCCAGGCGGCGGCCTTGGCGGCGTCCACCGGGTCGAGGGCGATGACCTTGATGCCGTCGGCGATCATCTGGTCGAACTGCTGCTTCTGCTTCACGACGTCGGCGACGGCGTTGTTGTAGACGACCTCACAGCTGCCGCAGGCGGCCTTGACGGCCTTCTCGAACTGCGGCTTGTCGAGCGACTCGTAGCGCGAGGTCTTGTTCTCCGGCAGCAGCAGACCGATCTTGGTCGAGCTGCCCTTGTCCCCGCTGTCGTCGCCACCGGCCTGGCCACAGGCGGCGAGCGAGAGGGACATCGAGACGGCGGCCGTGGCTATGACGACGCGGCGCGTCACTGCGTTCATTGGGGTTGCCTCCCTGACGAGGCCGCGACGTTGCGGCCGAGGTGGCACGAAGTCAACTCGGCCGCAACACTTACGTCAAGAAGTAAATTATTAACGAGACGGCAACGGTGCCATTCGTTATCTAAGTGAACGCAAGGCGTGAGGCAGGGGCGGCGGTCGGCAGGGCACTCTCCAACAGGGACGAATCACCCATCTCGCTCAGGACGAGGGCGAGCGCGCCCAGCACCTCGGCGCGGCCGCCCAGTGCCCCCTGGGCCAGCGACAACTGCCGGGCGGCACTGGGGATCGCGTACCGCGAGACGGAGTCCCTGATGGGCGCGAGGACCAGTTCGCCGGCCTCCGCGAGGTCGCCGCCGAGCACCACCCGGCTCGGGTTCAGGAGGTTGCAGAGGTTGGCGATGCCGCTGCCGATGTGCCGGCCGACGTCGGCGACGACCCGGCGGCAGCCCGGGTCCCCCTCGCGGGCCAGCTGCACGACCCGCTCCATCGTGAGGTCGGGGCCGTGGCTGGGCTGGAGCAGCGGCAGGACGTAGCGGGCGGCGGTGAAGGTCTCCAGGCAGCCGCGGTTGCCGCAGCGGCAGACGGGCCCGGACTCGTCGAGGGTGATGTGCCCGATCTCGCCCGCGGTGCCGCCGGGGCCGCGGTAGACCCGGCCGTCGATCACCAGGCCGGCGCCGACGCCGCTCGCCACCTTGATGTACGCGAGGTCCTTCACGCCCCGGCCGCTGCCCCAGACCAGCTCGCCGAGCGCGCCGAGGTTGGCGTCGTTGTCGACGTGCACGGGGACGCCGAGCCGGCCGGAGAGCTCCTCCGCGGGGTTGATGCCGCTCCAGCCCGGCAGGATCGAGGTCGAGCCGAGCGTCCCGGAGGAGACGTCGATCGGGCCGGGTACGCCGAGGCCGACGCCGATCACCTTGTCGCGGCCGATCCCGGTGGCGTCGATCAGCCGTGTGACCAGCTGTTCCGCCCGGTCGAAGCCGTCGGCGGCGGAGGCGTCGACGTCGAGCGGCTCGGACTCCTCGGCGAGGACCTGGTGGGCGAGGTTGCCGACGGCGACCCGCAGGTGGGTGTGGCCGAAGTCGACGCCGATGACGATGCCGGCGTCCCCCGAGAGCGAGACGCTGCGCGCCCTGCGGCCGCCCGCCGAGGTGGGCGTGACGTCGACCGTCCCGCCGTCCTTCAGCTCGCGGACGATGTTGGAGACCGTCGCCGCGGAGAGGCCGGTCGTCCGGGCGATCTCCGCCTGGGTGAGCGACCCGGCCATGCGTACCGCACGGACGACCCGTTCGAGATTGGCCCTGTGCAGAGACGTCTGCGACCCGGGAGTCTCCATCGACTCACTCACTCCTGCCGTTTTCTCCAACATGTGAACTCTAAGGGGACGCTTTCGGCTTGCTCCCCGTCAAGACCTTGAGTGGCGGGCGGACGGTGTCACGGCACACTCCAGGCGGCCTCCGGGCGTACGGCGGGCATACGGAAGGCCCCCGGCGCGGGGGCGCAGGGGGCCTTCGGGGAGGTGCGGGAGGGGCTACTTCACGGCGCCGGCGGTGAGGCCGGCGACCACCTGCCGCTGGAAGATGACGTACGCGGCGAGGACCGGGAGCATGGCCATGACCAGGCCGGCGAAGAGGCCGGACCAGTCGCCCTTGTAGCCCTGGCTCACGGCGAGCTGGACGAGACCCTGCGAGAGCACCTTCTGGTCCTGCTCCGTGTTGAGCACGGTCGGCAGCAGGTACTGGTTCCACTGGCCCAGGAAGTTGAAGATGCCGACGCTGATCAGACCCGGCTTCGCCATCGGCAGCATCACCTGGAAGAAGGTCCGGGTGTGCGAGGCGCCGTCCACGAAGGCCGCCTCCGCCACCGAGGACGGCAGGGTGCGGAAGAAGGCCGTGAGGAAGAAGACGGTGAAGGGCAGCGAGTACGCGATGTAGACGAGGATCAGGCCGTGCGGCGTGTTGAGCAGGGCCAGGTTCTGCATCACGTAGAAGAGCGGCACGAGCGCCAGGATGATCGGGAAGCTCATTCCTCCGATGAAGAGGAAGTAGATGAAGCGGTTCCCGGGGAAGTCGAAGCGGGCCAGCACGTACGCGGCCATGGAGCCGAAGAGCAGCGTGCCGATGAGCGAGCCGCCGACCACCACGATCGTGTTCAGGAAGTAGTCGCCCATGTGCGCCTCGGTCCAGGCGCGCGACCAGTTCTCGAAGTGCAGCGTGTCGGGCAGCGACCACGGCGAGGTGAAGATCGCCTTGTCGGTCTTGAAGGAGGTCATGACCGCCCAGAGCAGCGGCATGACGACCATGATCGCCCAGATGACCAGCACGCCGTGCGAGAAGACGTTGAGGACCTTGCCCTCCCCCTCGGACTTCCCGCGCGGGACGGCGGTCGCGGACCTCGGGGGCGCGGGGTCCGCGCCGGCCGGGGTGCCGGGGGTCTTGTCGAGGCCGGTGGCGGCCGTGTCGGTCGTCTTCATCAGAACTCCAGCCGCTCGCGCCGGCCCACCTTCATCACGACCGCCGCGAAGGCCAGCGTGACGACGAGGAGCGCGACACCGATGGTCGTTGCGTAGGCGGCCTGACCGTCCCGGAATGCCTTCTGGTACACGTACAGCGGCATGACGATGGTGGAGTAGTCGGGCCCGCCGCCGTTGGGGCCGACGGTCATGATCTGCACGACGGCGAAGGACTCCGCGCCGAGCGCGAGGATGCCCATGTAGATCCAGCCGGACTGCACGGTGTCCCAGAGCAGCGGCAGGGTGATCTTGAAGAAGGTGGTGAAGCGGTTGGCGCCGTCGAGCAGGGCGGCCTCGTAGAAGTCCTTCGGAATCGACGCCATGCCGGCCGAGAAGAGGACGACGAAGAATCCGACCGTGGACCAGACGAGGACCACCATCACGCAGATGAGGGCGAGATCCGGGTCGCCCAGCCAATCGGGCTGAATGCTCCCGAGACCCACCAGCTTCAGCGCGGAATTGATGGCTCCGCTGTTCGGGTTGTACGCGAACTGGAAGAGCAGCGCGACGATCGCGATCGACAGCACCTGCGGGAAGAAGTACACGATCTTGTAGAAGGACGATCCGCGCACTCCCGCGACGGCCGCTCCCCTGCGGCGCCGGCCACCGACATTGAGCATGAACGCGAAGAAGAGCGCGAGGCCGACGGTCACCAGCGGCAGGACCACGGCGAAGGTCAGACTGTGCTGGAGCGATTTCCAGAAGATCTCGTCGTCCAGCATTCTGCTGTAGTTGTCGAAGCCGACCATCCCGAATTCGGGGCTGAGTCCCGTCCAGTCCGTGAACGAGTAGTAGATGGACTGGACGAACGGCCAGATGACGAACAGCGCGTAGAGCGCGAGGGGGACCGCCAGGAACCCCACGATGAAACGGTACTTGCCGTGTTGCATTCCTACCGACCCCGATCTTCCCGCGGAGGCGCGCCGCCGGTGCCGCGCGCGAAGGGCCCGGGGCCCGCTCCCGGTCGGCGGGAAGGGGCCCCGGCACTGCTCACTGGTGCTTGTAGTGCTTGATGCTCGAGTCCTTGGCGGCCTCGTCGGCGAACTTCTGGATCTTCTTGATCGTCTCGGCCGGGGTCGCTCGGCCGGCCATCATCTCGCCGATGCCGGCCACACCGATCTTCTCCTTCTGCAGGGCGACGTACCAGTCCTGCAGGCGCGGGTTGACGACGTTCTGGCCGGCCTTCTCCAGGGCGGCGACGCCGGACTTCAGGCCCGGGGTCAGCTCGATGCCGTCGGTGCCGCCGTTGAAGGCGGTCAGGGACTTCACGGACTGCGTGAAGTTCTTGGACGAGGCCTCGCTGAGCATGATGCGCAGCTGCTCCATGCCGCCCTCGACGTTCTTCGCCTTCGCGGGCACGATGAAGGGCTCGCCGCCGGAGGCCCAGATGGTGCCGAAGGGCATCTTGTCGGAGGCGTCGAGGCCGGTCGGGGCGGAGACGGCCAGGTTGAAGTCGGCCGGCATGGTCTTGGCCGCCTCGTTCTCGACCCAGGAGCCGTTCGGGATGAACAGCGCCTTGTTCTCGGTCCAGGCGGTCTGCGACTGGATGTGGTCGAGGCCGGGGGTGCCCTTGAGGATGTAGCCCTTGCGGACCAGCTCGTAGTAGGCCTCGAAGCAGGCCTTGACCGCCGGGTGCTCCCAGGCCTTCGGCTCCAGGTTGTCGATGGCGTCCAGGACCTCGCGGCCGCCGACCTTGCCGATCATCGGGTAGAGCGAGAAGGGGACGTAGTACGGGTGCTTGCCCGCGTACGTCCAGCCGGCGATGCCCTTCTTCTTGGCCTTCTCGCAGACGGCCAGCATCTCGTCCCAGGTCTCGGGGTACTTCGCGTCGAGCGAGTCGAGCAGCTTCTGGGAGTACCAGACGCCGTAGACGGTGTACGCGTAGTAGAGGATCCAGACCGGGGCGCCGTCGAACTGGCCCATCTCGACGATGCCGGGCCGCAGGGTGTCGCGGACCTTCTTGGCCGGGTCGTCGAGGGAGGGCGCGTCGAGGAGCGCGGTGAGGTCGGCGAGCTGCTTCTGGCCGACGAGGACGCCCATGTCCATCTGCTCGGCGCCGGAGTTGTCGATCAGGTCCGGCGGGTTGCCGCCGTTGAAGCGGGGCTGGAGCTCGGTGGTGATCTTCTGGGTGGGGGTGAACTTGACCTTGGCCTTCGGGTAATTCGTCTCGTAGACCTTGATCGCGTCCTTGGCGTACTGCTGTCCGAATCCGCCGTCGAAGAGGACGAAATCGAGCGGTGCCGACTCGTTCACCCCGAGCGGGTTCTTGTCGGACTTCGTCCCCTTCTCGACCTTCTCGTTGCCGGCGCCGCTGCTGCTCGCACAGGCCGAGAGGAAGCCCATCGTCGGTACCGAGATCAGGCCGATCGCGGCGGAACGCTTGATCAGGTCGCGACGGCCGAGGCCCTCATTGTCGTGAGCGGAGGTGGATCCCATGCTCAAGTCCTCGCCTTCATTCAGGACTCAGGCGGTGTACCGGTCGCCCGTACTCACTCGCCACAGGCGAAGGGCCCCGCCACCGCGGTCAATTGCAGCTGGGTCGTGCAGGCGTCGGGCCGTCGTCGGAGGTACGACTGGCGGGACGCCGACAGGTATAGTCCACTTCCCTTCCGGTGAGCAAGATCGAAAGCAGGTTTCGACAGCCATCTTTCCCGAGTTGAGACCTCCGGGATAAGCACGCTGTATCTGCGGCGTTTCGTCCAACCACCGACTCGGTCACACCGTTGACACCACGTCGGATCCGGCCGTACTGGAGCCCTTCGGCGCTGCTGACAACGTTGCCGGGGACCGAAAGGACAAAGGGGGCACATTCGGGCGTGATCGAAACAGCTGTGTCACAAACCAGTTGCCCGGTGAAGATCTCGTAAGGACCATCCTGGAAGATAGTCTTCCCGCCGCGTTACGCCCTTCGGGTGCGGGAGCGGGCGGGACCTGCCTCATTCCTTACGGATCTGGAGTACTACGTGGCCAACTCTTCTGGCCTGAACCGCACGGGCGTCCTGTCCCGTGTCACGGTCGCCGCCGTCACCGCCGCCCTGGTGGGCACGACCACCGCCGCGGTCGCGGCCGACGCGCCGCAGGAGCGCGCGGTCACCGGCGTCAAGCAGCAGCAGTCCGCGGGCACCTTCGCGGCCACCGCCGCCTCCGCCGACGCCCAGATCAACGCGCTCTACGGCGTGGACTCCCGCGGTGACCTGTGGGGCTACTCGCCGAACGGCGAGGGCGGCCTCGACGCCCGCACGGACTCCGGCTTCGGCTGGAGCAACACGAAGTTCCTCACGCAGGTGGACCAGAACCCGGCCGCCGGCGACGGTTCGGACGGCGTCTGGGACGTCACCGCGGGCCGCCTGAGCTACAACCCGTACGACGGCGAGAGCTTCTCCGTCGGCACCGGCTGGAGCATCTACAACAAGGTGTTCTCGGCGGGCAACCAGGGCGGCGCCGCCGCGGACGACCTGCTCGCCCGTGACAGCTACGGCACCCTGTGGCTGTACCTCGGCTTCGGCAACGGCAAGGTCGCCTCGCGCATCAAGGTCGGCACCGGCTGGCAGATCTACAACCAGATCACCGGCAAGGGCGACCTGAGCGGCGACGGCCGTGACGACATCGTCGCGCGCGACGGCTCCGGCGTGCTGTGGCTCTACAAGGGCACCGGCAACTACAACGCGCCGTTCTCCGGCCGCACCAAGATCGGTGGCGGCTGGCAGATCTACAACACGATCGTCCAGGTCGGCGACATCGACATCGACGGCATCACGGACCTCATCGCCCGTGACGGCGCCGGTGCGCTGTGGCTGTACAAGGGCACGGCGAACGGCACCGTCCCGTTCAAGCCGCGCGTGAAGATCGGCACCAGCGGCTGGAACACCTACCGCCTGATGTTCTGACGCCCGCTCCCGCCCGCAGTCGGCGGGGCGTGTGACGGACGCGAAAGGGCCCCGCTCCTCTTCCGAGGAGCGGGGCCCTTGTCGCTTGCCCGGGTCGTCAGCCGCGGATCAGGTTGCGGAGCACGTACTGCATGATGCCGCCGTTGCGGTAGTAGTCCGCCTCACCGGGGGTGTCGATGCGGACGACCGCGTCGAACTCGACACCGGTGTCGGTGGTGACCTTCACCGTGCTGGGGGTGGTGCCCTCGTTCAGCTCGGTGATGCCGGTGATGGAGAAGGTCTCCTCGCCGGTCAGGCCCAGCGAGTCGGCCGACTGGCCGGCCGGGAACTGGAGCGGGAGGACGCCCATGCCGATGAGGTTCGAGCGGTGGATGCGCTCGTACGACTCGGTGATGACGGCCTTGACGCCGAGGAGGGCCGTGCCCTTGGCCGCCCAGTCGCGGGACGAGCCGGAGCCGTACTCCTTGCCGCCCAGGATCACCAGCGGGGTGCCGGCGGCCTGGTAGTTCTGCGAGGCGTCGTAGATGAAGGAGACCGGGCCGCCCTCCTGCGTGAAGTCGCGGGTGTAGCCGCCCTCGGTGCCCGGCGCGATCTGGTTGCGCAGGCGGATGTTGGCGAAGGTGCCGCGGATCATGACCTCGTGGTTGCCCCGGCGCGAGCCGTAGGAGTTGAAGTCACGACGCTCCACACCGTGCTCGGTGAGGTACTTGCCGGCCGGGGTGTCGGCCTTGATGGCACCGGCCGGGGAGATGTGGTCGGTGGTGACCGAGTCGCCGAGCTTCGCGAGCACGCGGGCGCCCGTGATGTCCTTGACCGGGGTGGTCTCCATCGTCATGCCCTCGAAGTACGGGGGCTTGCGGACGTAGGTCGACTCCGGGTCCCACTCGAAGGTGTTGCCGGTCGGGATCGACAGCGACTGCCACTGGGCGTCGCCGGCGAAGACGTCCTGGTAGGACTTGGCGAACATGTCCTCGCCGATCGCACTGGCGACGACGTCGTTGACCTCGGCCTCCGAGGGCCAGATGTCCTTGAGGAAGACCGGGTTGCCCTCGGTGTCGGTGCCGAGCGCGTCCTTGGTGATGTCCACCTTCATGGAGCCCGCGAGGGCGTACGCGACGACCAGCGGCGGGGAGGCCAGGTAGTTCATCTTGACGTCGGGGTTGATGCGCCCCTCGAAGTTGCGGTTGCCCGAGAGCACCGAGGTCACGGCCAGGTCGTGATCGTTGACGGCCTTCGAGACCTCCTCCGGCAGCGGGCCGGAGTTGCCGATGCAGGTGGTGCAGCCGTAGCCGACGAGGTTGAAGCCGACCTTGTCGAGGTACGGGGTGAGGCCCGCCTTGTCGAAGTAGTCGGTGACGACCTTCGAGCCCGGGGCGAGGGTGGTCTTGACCCACGGCTTGCGGGTCAGGCCCTTCTCGACGGCCTTCTTCGCGACGAGCGCGGCGGCGACCATCACGTACGGGTTCGAGGTGTTGGTGCAGGAGGTGATCGCGGCGACGGTGACGGCGCCGTGGTCCAGCGTGTAGGTGGTGCCGTCGGGGGCGGTCACCTGGACCGGGTTCGACGGGACGGTGCTGGAGACGGCCGGGGCGTCGGAGGCCGGGAAGGACTCCTGGCCCGCCTCGTCGACCGAGTAGACGTAGTTGCGGACGTCCTGGGCGAACTGCTCGGCGGCGTTCGCGAGGACGATGCGGTCCTGCGGGCGCTTCGGGCCGGCGATCGACGGGACGACGGTGGAGAGGTCGAGCTCCAGCTTCTCGGAGAAGTCGGGCTCGGCGGCCGGGTCGAGCCAGAGGCCCTGCTCCTTGGCGTACGCCTCGACGAGCGCGACCTGCTGCGCGGAGCGTCCGGTGAGCTTGAGGTAGTTCAGGGTCTCACCGTCGATCGGGAACATGGCGGCGGTGGAGCCGAACTCCGGCGACATGTTGCCGATGGTGGCGCGGTTCGCGAGGGAGGTCGCGGCGACGCCCTCACCGTAGAACTCGACGATCTTGCCGACGACGCCGTGCTTGCGCAGCATCTCGGTGATGGTCAGCACCAGGTCGGTGGCGGTGGTGCCGGTGGGCAGCTCGCCGGTCAGCTTGAAGCCGACGACGCGCGGGATGAGCATGGAGACCGGCTGGCCGAGCATGGCGGCCTCGGCCTCGATGCCGCCGACGCCCCAGCCGAGCACACCGAGGCCGTTGACCATGGTGGTGTGGGAGTCGGTGCCGACGAGGGTGTCGGGGTAGGCCTGGCCGTTGCGGACCATGACCGTGCGGGCCAGGTGCTCGATGTTCACCTGGTGGACGATGCCGGTGCCCGGCGGGACGACCTTGAAGTCGTCGAAGGCGGTCTGGCCCCAGCGCAGGAACTGGTAGCGCTCCTTGTTGCGGCCGTACTCCAGCTCGACGTTCTGCGCGAACGCGTCGTTGGTGCCGAACTTGTCGGCGATGACGGAGTGGTCGATGACCATCTCGGCCGGGGAGAGCGGGTTGATCTTCGCCGGGTCGCCGCCGAGCGCGGCGACGGCCTCGCGCATGGTGGCGAGGTCGACGACACACGGCACACCGGTGAAGTCCTGCATGATCACGCGGGCCGGCGTGAACTGGATCTCCTGGCTCGGCTGGGCCTGCGAGTCCCAGGTGCCGAGGGCCCGGATGTGGTCGGCGGTGATGTTCGCGCCGTCCTCGGTGCGGAGCAGGTTCTCCAGGAGGACCTTCAGGCTGTAGGGAAGGCGAGCGGAGCCCTCCACCTTGTCCAGCCGGAAGATCTCGTACGACTCGTCGCCCACGCGCAGCGTGCTGCGGGCGTCGAAGCTGTTCGCCGACACGACAGTCTCCTTCATCAATGTGCGCGTACTACCGTCATGCTGCCGCCACGACTCCTCGCCGATCCGCTAAGGTAAGGCTAAGTTAGGTCACCCTTACCGGGCAGGCGGCCGCAGTGCGCCGTAAGCAGTTATCTCGATGTCGAGATAACTCTAGTGCATCCCGGCCCGTCGGTCATGCCCGGCCACCCCGTGATACGCGAGGGCGCGCCCGGCCGTACCCGGACGGACGCGGACATATTGCCGAGCCCCTCCGACGAGCCGATGATCGGACCATGATCAACGGCGCGCATGTGATCCTCTACACCCGGGACGCCGAGGCCGACCGCGACTTCCTCAAGGACGTCATCGGCTTCGAGCACGTCGACGCGGGGCGGGGCTGGCTCATCTTCGAGCTGCCCCCGGCCGAGATCGCCGTGCACCCCACCGAGGGCGAACCGAAGCACGAGGTCTACCTCATGTGCGACGACATCGCCGCCACCCTGACCACCCTGGAAGACCGCGGGGCCGAGATCTCACGGGCCATCACCGACCAGGGGTGGGGCATGCTCGCGGCCGTGCGCCTGCCGAGCGGCACCGAACTGCCGCTCTACGAACCGCGGCACCCCCGCGCCCACGACACGTCACCCTGACGGCCCACCCCGATGATCGAGTCCATCTCATATCTGAGATAACGTGACGCCATGACAGACGACTACCTCGTACGCATCGGCAAGCTCATCCGTGACGCCCGGCAGCACCGTGGCTGGACGCAGACGCAGCTCGCCGAGGCGCTGGCCACCAGCCAGAGCGCAGTCAACCGGATCGAGCGCGGCAACCAGAACATCAGCCTTGAGATGATCGCCCGCATCGGCGAGGCCCTGGACAGCGAGATCGTCTCCCTCGGCTACTCCGGCCCCATGCACCTGCGGGTCGTCGGCCGCCGCAGGCTCTCCGGCTCCATCGACGTCAAGACGAGCAAGAACGCCTGTGTCGCGCTGCTCTGCGCCTCCCTGCTCAACAAGGGCCGCACCGTCCTGCGCCGCGTCGCCCGCATCGAGGAGGTCTTCCGGCTCCTGGAGGTCCTCAACTCCATCGGCGTGCGCACCCGCTGGATCAACGAGGGGGTCGACCTGGAGATCGTGCCGCCCGCCGAGCTGGACATGGAGTCCATCGACGCCGAGGCCGCGATCCGCACCCGCTCCATCATCATGTTCTTCGGCCCGCTGCTGCACCGGCTGGACCGCTTCCGGCTGCCGTACGCCGGCGGCTGCGACCTCGGTACGCGCACGATCGAGCCGCACATGATCGCGCTGCGCCGCTTCGGGCTCGAGATCACCGCCACCGAGGGCCTCTACCACGCCCAGGTCGAGCGCTCCGTCTCCCCCGACCGCCCGATCGTGCTGACCGAGCGCGGGGACACCGTCACCGAGAACGCGCTGCTCGCCGCGGCCCGCCACGACGGCGTCACCGTCATCCGCAACGCCTCCTCCAACTACATGGTCCAGGACCTCTGCTTCTTCCTGGAGACGCTGGGCGTACGGGTCGACGGCGTCGGCACCACCACGCTCACCGTGCACGGCGTGCCCCGGATCGACGTGGACGTCGACTACTCCCCCTCCGAGGACCCGGTCGAGGCGATGAGCCTGCTCGCCGCCGCGGTCGTGACCGAGTCAGAGCTGACGATCCGCCGCGTCCCCATCGAGTTCATGGAGATCGAGCTCGCGGTCCTGGAGGAGATGGGCCTCGACCACGACCGCTCGCCGGAGTACGCCGCCGACAACGGCCGCACGCGGCTGGTCGACCTGACGGTCCGCCCCTCCAAGCTGGAGGCGCCCATCGACAAGATCCACCCGATGCCGTTCCCCGGCCTGAACATCGACAACGTGCCGTTCTTCGCGGCGATCGCGGCCACCGCCCAGGGCAAGACCCTCATCCACGACTGGGTCTACGACAACCGCGCGATCTACCTCGCGGACCTCAACCGCCTCGGCGGCCGGCTCCAGCTCCTCGACCCCCACCGCGTCCTCGTCGAGGGCCCCACCCGCTGGCGCGCCGCCGAGATGATGTGCCCGCCGGCGCTGCGCCCGGCCGTGGTCGTGCTGCTGGCGATGATGGCCGCGGAGGGGACGTCGGTGCTGCGGAACGTGTACGTCATCAACCGCGGATACGAGGACCTGGCGGAGCGGCTGAATTCGGTCGGTGCGCAGATCGAGATCTTCCGGGACATCTGAGCCGCTGCCTAGAATGCGCTTCCGGAGTCCACTCAGAAGAGAGCATCGTGAAGATAGCGCGCATTTGTCTCGTCGTGGCATGCACTCTCCTGGCCGCCTCGTGCGGGGGAAAAAGCAGCTCGGCCGTCGACACCTCCGGGCTGACCGACCGGGAAAAGGAATGGGTCGAGTTCTCCTACGCGCACGAGAAGAACCAGGAAACCAGGGAGACCTGGGAAGAGCTGACCGCCGAGGGCGTCAAGGCCTACCTCGACCAGCAGCGGCCGCGGCTGTGCGGTGACACGGCGGCGCTCATGCAGAGCCTGAAGGACGCCGGGTACGAGGCCGGCGAGATGCAGGAGTACAAGCAGAAGTCCGCCGAACTGGTCTGCTGACGGGCGCGTCGTGGCGAAGGTCCCTGCCGGGTGGCGGCAGGGACCTTCGTGCGTGCGGGGCGGTGCTCCGCGGGTGGTGCGGCGCGGGGTGGTGCGGGGCGGGGTGGGGCTAGGAGGTCGCGTCGCCGAGGATGCGCAGGGAGTACTTGTCGTACGCCCGGTGCAGGACCATCACCACGGGGCCCGAGGCGAGCGCGCCGCTGACGACGTACTCCTTCTCGTTCTTCGTTTCCGCGACCTTCTTCGCGTAGAGGGAATCGGTTTCCCGCTTCGCCCGCTCCAGCCAGGAAGAAACCTTGGCGTGGTCGATCCCGGCCACGTCGAGGCCGGTGCAGGCGGTGAGGAAGGCGAGGGCGGCGGAGTGGTTCGTGCCCGTTCTGCAGACGAGGGACGACATGTCCTTGTGGTCGGCATAACCGGCCGAGACGGTCATTCCGTTTCCGCCGCGTCCGTTGACGTACGTCCTTTTCTTTCCGTCGGGCATCTCCTGCTCGACGGGCTCGTCGAGTTTCAGTTTCCAGCGCTCCGCGAGGCCGGTGAGGAATTCCTTCCCCGTGTATCCGGTGGCCATCGTGCCGGCCGCGGCGAGGCCGGGCCGCTTGTCGGCCACGGCGCGCCGGGGCAGGTCGGCGGCGGGCGGCGGGGTCCAGGCCGTCTTCGACGGACCGGTCCGGGGCGCCGCGGTGGCCGTGGGCCGCGCGGGGCCGTCGGTCCGGCCGGTGCGGTCGGTGGGGTCGGCGCTGCAGGAGACGGCTCCCGCCGTGCCGATGACGACCGTCATCAGCACGGCGGGAACGCGGAGGGTCGTGCGGATCACAGGCCACCGTCGACGAGGGCGCACGGACCGGGGTCGGCGTAGAGGTACGGCACGAAGGCGATGGCGTCGAACACGACGTTGTCGTCTCCGGTGCCGCCCTTGTGGATGTTGTCCGCCTCGATCCGGCCGCCCTTCCAGAAGGTGAAGGTGCCCATCTCGAACCAGGTGTCCTGGCCCGCGCTGCGGGTGGCCTGGTTGACGTTGCAGTAGTCGGCCTTGGCTCCCGCCGTGTTGTCGCCCGGGATGAAGTCGTAGCGGACGACCGCCTCGGCGCCGTGGCTGGGCAGGTGGACGAAGACCTTGTAGCGCTGGCCGGGCTGGTCGCCGGAGGGCAGCTTCTCCTGGTTGACCTGCCAGCGGCCGGTGACCTTGTGGAACGGCTCGTTGTAGTCGTAGTTGTGCGTGAACCACACGTGGTGGTCGTACCCGGCACCGAGCTGGTGGACGTCGATGGGGGCGAGGTACGGGGTCGCGCGGAAGGTGCCGTCGTCCCTCAGCATGGTGATGTTGTCACCGGCCTGGAGGGTGAACTTGCCGTCGTCGGCGCCCTCGAAGTCCCCGCAGTCGTACGTCTCCTCGTGCTGGCCGAGGTTGTCCACGATGATCGCGTTGGTGTAGGCGCTCGGGTGGTCGATGCAGGGGCCGTGACCGTACTTGCTCTTGAGCTCCGGCTCGGGCGAGCCCAGGGCGTAGTTGAGCTTCTCGGTGCTGCTGTTGCCGGTGCTCTGCGAGCCCATCCAGTTCACCCAGCCGCTCCAGCGGCAGCGGTCGTCCCAGCTGGGGCACGGGTCGGCCGCGGCCGGGTCGCACGCGTTGAGCGAGGAGCAGAACAGGGTCCGCGGCGGGACCTTGATGCCGCCGAACGGCATGTTGGGCTCGGAGTACGACTCCTCGCCGTTCCAGGTCATCTGCGGGACCTCGGCCCAGCCGAAGATCTTCTCCGAGTAGTTCCAGTCGCCCGGGTGGGAGGCGTCGTCGTAGCTGTAGCGCAGGAACGGCTGCCGGTCGGCCGGGTAGCGCGGGTTGACCGGGTTGTTGAAGAAGCCGACACCGACGTAACCCGAGGTGTAGACGCCGGAGTTGTAGCCCCACAGCGCCATGTACCAGTTCTCGATGTAGGCCGGGTTGCCGTCGTTGGCGTTCATGCCGAGGGCCTTGAGCTGGTTCCACTTCTCGGCCAGGATGCCGAGGCCGGCGGCGATGTTCGCCGCGTAGTCCGTGGTGACGGCGCCGGCCCGCAGCGGGTCGAGCTGCGTGTCGTGCTCCTCGGACATGCCGGTCGTCACCTGGGCGATGCCGTAGCCGCAGTCGGCCTTGGACCGCTTGGGGTAGCCGTGGATGCCGTTCTCGTTGCCGTACCAGTCGGACCGGGTGACGTTGCCCGAGTCACCGTTCATGGAGTGCCAGGACGCCTGCTTGAAGTTGGACTCCTGGGCGAGGATGCCCAGCATGACCTGGGCGGGGATCTCGCCGCCGCCGGTCAGCGCCGGCTTGGGGAACAGGCCCTGCGGGGTGTAGGCGCCGAGGCCGGTGTCGTGCCAGTTCTGCGGGCGGGAGACGGTCAGCCGCCCGTGCACGGCCTGGTCGACGGCCCATTCGACCTGGTTCGCGCTGGCCTGGAGCGCCTGGCGCTTCGGGTCGTTGCGCTTGACGATGCAGGGGGTCTCCATCTCGTGGACCTTGCCGTAGACGGCGGCGCCCTGACCGGACAGGCACTGCGACTCCGGCCCGCCCTCGCCGCAGTTCGGCGGATCGTCGTCGTCGGCGAGGGGGAAGGCGGCCGGGCCCATCGGCACCGAGGACCGCAGCGCGGGCCGCTTGCGGTCGGCGTCCACGCGCGTGGTGGCCTTCGCGCCGGTCTTCAGGGCGGTCGCCTTGACGGTGAGCGAGCCGACGCCCTCTGCCGTGGGCGAGCCGATGCGGGAGGTGATGCCCTTCATCTGCTCGGAGAAGACCGAGTGGGTCACCAGGTGGCCGTGGCGGGAGATCCCGGCGACCCGGCCGTCCACCGCGTGCTTGGCGAGGCCCGGGGCCCTGCTCGTGTCGATGTTCGTGACGTCGCCGACGACGGCGGCGCCGTCGGCGACGGGGAGGAGCTTGACCTTGCCCTTGGGGGCGCGGCCGAGTTCGGTGAAGGCCTTGCCGCTGAGGCGGGAGATGACGCTCTTCTCGCCGTCGACGGTGCCGATGTCCACGGCGCCGTTCTTGGAGGCGGTCAGCGCGAACATCGGGCCGGGCACGGCGGCGAGCCTGCGGGCGGACAGCTTCTTGCCGTTGGCCTTCAGGTCGACGAGGTGGCCGCCGAGTACGCCGACGGTGCCGTCCGGCGTGGGCGTGACGTGCGTGAGGTAGCCGTCGACCGCGCTGCGGGAGGAGACGTTTCCGGTCGCGGCGTCGACGGAGATCACCGTCGTCGCGCCGGCGGAGGTGTCGGTGGCCGAGCTGGTGGTGAACGCGACCTGGTCGCCCGTTCCGCAGCCGGGCGTGAAGTACGCCATCTGCACCCGGTCGGGGATCTCGGTGACCTTGCCGTCGGAGAGGCGGATCAGGGCGGCGAAGGCGCCGTTCTCGTAGGCGCCGGGCTCGTTGGACCAGGCCGACGGGGCGTAGACGGCGGCGGCGTAGTTGCCCGATCCGGTGGTGCAGACGTAACCGGTCCAGGGACCGACGTCGGACAGGCCCCTGCGGCTGAGGCGGGCGATCTCGTAGAAGGAGAACCCGTCGCTCTCGCGCGCCGCGAGGACGTGCAGGCCGTCGGCGTCGCCGGTGGCCTGGACGATCGCGTCCGGGGAGGCGGCGTAGTCCGCGCCCAGCTCCTTGGCGGGAGCGGAGAAGAGGCGGGGCGTCGGGGCGTCCGCCGCGGCGGGGACCGCGGGGGCCGCCGGGGTCCCGGGGGCGGCGGCCACCGGCACGAGGGCGACGGAGGCCGCCACCATGCTCAGGACGACCAGGGGACTCGTGGCGAAGTACTTCTTGAGACGTAAGGCGGGCATGGGTTTCCTCGGCATGGGTTTCCTCACAGCCAGTTCGTGCACGTGCCGTGCGTGGTGGGCAGGCTCGCGTCGACCGGCTTGTCCGTGGTGGCGCCGGGGGCGTTGATGATGTACTTCAGCGGCGCGGGGTCGTACTGCGCGTGGACGTCGTTCCAGCACGCCTTCGCCGACGTCGTCTTCCAGTTCCGCATCGGCGTGTACGCCCCGGCCACGCCGTCGGCGAGCAGGCCCGCCGTGTCGTAGTCCTGGATCCCGCCGTCGGGCGCGCGGGTCGTCCACAGCGTCAGGTAGACGTAGTCGGGCGAGGTGTCGAGGTCGCGCGAGACCTTCGCCCAGACGGCCTGGCACTCCGGCGACCACATCAGCCGCACCGAGACCGACGCGTCCGGCTCGGTCACCTGCTGGAGGATCTCGGCGTCGGCGTCACAGCCCATCTGGATCGGGTCCTTGCCCGAACACGTGGCCCGCCAGCAGCCGGCGGCGGCCGCGGGGGACGCCTGGATGCCCTGGACGGCTCCCGCCAGCAGTGTCAGTGCGGCCGCCGCGGGTCCCCATCTGCGTATTGCGTGTAACACACATCACCTCGGGTGTTCGCTCTCCGCGCCGCTCGGAGCGGACGCGGACGGTCATGTTCCAGAACGCCCGCAGCCTACGCGAACACACGTACGCACAGCGTGGGTTGATCCGTTCGTTGTCCTGCCCTTTACCTGCGCGGACACCGAAGCCGGACATGTCGTGGCAGGCCTCTCATCGGTGGTGCGCGACCCCAGAGCGGGACGTGTCAGGCGGTCGTCCGGCGGCGTGTCAGGCGGTCGTCCGGCGGCGTGTCGGGCGATCGTGCGGCGGCGCGCGAAGGGGCCGCGAGCGGGGCCGAGGGGCTCCGCGCGCGGCCCCGTGGGAGGGGCGGACCCGCGGGTCAGGCGCCCGGCATCATCGCGCCGCCCTTGAGGCGCTCGATGTCCGAGGGCCGGACCTGGATCACCACGAGGGCGATCACGAAGGCGACGATCGCGAAGGCGGCCGCCACGATGAACCCCGCGGAGACGCCGGCCGTGAGGACCTCGTCGCCCCACGGCGGCGGCAGCTGGCCGGTCTCGGCGAAGCGCGCCTTCTCCAGGGGGCCCGCCTGCTGGAGGAAGGCCGGGACCTGGGTGTCGGCCTCGTTGCGGCTCACGGTGCCGAAGACCGTGACGAGGATGGACAGGCCGAGCGAACCGCCCACCTGCTGGGTGGCGTTGAGGAGTCCGGAGGCGGCTCCGGAGTCCTCGAGGGCCACGTTCGACAGGGCCATCAGGGTCAGCGAGACGAACATGAAGCCCATGCCGAAGCTGAATACCAGCATCGGTCCGAGGATCGAGCCCGCGTACGTCGAGTGGACGTCGGTCAGGGTGAGCCAGGAGAGCCCGGCGGCCAGACAGAGCGAGCCGATCACCATGAAGGGCTTCGGGCCGAACTTGGGCAGGAGCTGGGAGGTGAGGCCCGCGGCGACCGCGATCACGGCGCTGACCGGCAGGAAGGCCAGGCCGGCCTCCAGCGGGCTGAAGTCCAGGACCGTCTGCACGAAGAGGGTCAGGAAGAAGAACATGCCGAAGATCGCCGCCGCGAGGCAGAGCATGATGCCGTAGGTGCCGGCGCGGTTGCGGTCGGCGAACATCCGCAGCGGGGTGATCGGCTGCCGGGAGCGCCGCTCGATGAGGACGAAGGCGACGAGGAGGACGACGGCGGCCGCGAAGGAGCCGAGCGTGAAGGGATCGCGCCAGCCCTCCTGGGCGGCTCTGATGAAGCCGTACACCAGCGCCACCATGCCGAGGGTCGAGGTGAGCGCGCCGGCCAGGTCGAAGTGGCCGGGGTGCCGCTCGGACTCCTTGACGTGACGTGGCGTCAGGAAAGCGATGAGCAGGGCGATCGGGACGTTCACGAAGAAGATCCAGCGCCAGTCGAGCCACTCGACGAGGACGCCGCCCGCGAGCAGGCCGATGGCCCCGCCGCCCGCCGAGACCCCCGCGAACACGCCGAAGGCACGGTTGCGTTCGGGTCCCTCGTCGAAGGTCGTGGTGATGAGGGAGAGGGAGGTCGGCGAGGCGATCGCGCCGCCGACGCCCTGGAGGGCGCGGGCGGCGAGCAGTTGCCAGGAGTTCTGGGCGAACCCGCCGAGCAGGGAGGCCAGTCCGAAGAGCAGCACGCCGAAGATGAAGACCCGTCGGCGGCCGAGGATGTCGCCCGCCCGTCCGCCGAGGAGCAGCAGGCCGCCGAACGTCAGCGTGTACGCGTTGACGACCCAGGACAGGCTGGTGGTCGAGAAGGCAAGCGAGCTCTGGATGTCCGGGAGCGCGATGTTCACGATGGTGATGTCGAGGACGACCATCAGCTGGCAGGAGGCGATCACGAACAGGGCGATGCCCTTGCCGTCGCCGCCGCTCTTGCGCGGGGCGGTCGCTTCGGGGGTCGTCGGCTTCGGTGCACTAGTCATGGCAACTCATGGCGCATCGCGCCTCTGCTGAGGGGCCGTGGGCCGGTCAGTCCACCTTTCGACACTAAGCCCGGCCCGTGCGGGTGACCAGTTGATCAAGCGTGCGTCGGTTCGTCGAGGACGGCGAAGCCGTCGAGCTCCACCCGCGCCTGTTCGTCCCAGAGCCGTACGACGCCGACGACGGCCATCGCGGGATAGTCGCGGCCGGCCAACGCCCGCCAGATACGGCCCAGTTGGTGGGCGTGCGTGCGGTACTCCTCGACGTCCGTGGTGTAGACGGTGACCCGGGCCAGGTCGGCGGGGGTGCCGCCGGCGTGGCGCAGCGCGGTGAGCAGGTTACCGAGTGCGGTGGTGAACTGCTCGGTGAGGGACTCCCCCACGACCTCGCCCTCGCTGTCGAGCGAGGTCTGCCCGGCCAGGAAGACGAGGCGGGTGCCGGTGGCGGTGACGGCGTGCGAGAAGCCGGTGGGCGGGGAGAGCTCGGCGGGGTTGTGGCGGTGGAGGGTCACGCGGTCCGCACCTCCTCGACCGGGAGGGACGGGGCCCGGCCCAGGTGCTCCCGCGCCCCGTACAGCTCCTTCGCGACGATCGTGCGCTGGACCTCGCTCGCGCCTTCGTAGATCCGGGGTGCGCGCACCTCGCGGTAGAGGTGTTCGAGGAGGTGGCCGCGCTGGAGCGCGCGGGCGCCGTGGAGCTGGACGGCGGAGTCGACGACGTACTGCGCGGTCTCGGTGGCGAGGAGCTTGGCCATGGCGGAGCGCCGGGGCACATCCGGGTCGCCCGCGTCGTACGCCGCCGCGGCCGCGTACACCAGCAGCCGGGCCGCCTCCGTCCGCGTGGCCATCTCCGCGATCCGGTGGGAGACGGCCTGGAGGTCGGCGAGGACGCCGCCGAAGGCGCGGCGCTCGGCGGTGTGGGCGAGGGCGGCGTCCAGGGCGGCCTGCGCCATGCCGACGGCGAAGGCGCCGACGCTGGGGCGGAAGAGGTTGAGGGTGTGCATGGCGACCCGGAAGCCCCGGTCGGGCTCGCCGAGGACGTCCTCGGGGCCGACGGGGACGTCCTCGAAGGTGAGGGTGCCGAGGGCGTGCGGGGCGAGCATGTCGAGGGGTTCCCCGCCGAGGCCCGGCCGGTCGGCGGGGACGAGGAAGGCGGTGACGCCCCGGGAACCCGCGCCGGGGGTGGTGCGGGCGAAGACGGTCGCGAAGTCGGCCTCGGGCGCGTTGGAGATCCACCGCTTCTCGCCGCGCAGCCGCCAGCCGCCGCGCCCGTCGGGGACGGCCTCCAGCTCCAGGGCGGCGGCGTCCGAGCCCGCGCCGGGCTCGGAGAGGGCGAAGGCGGCGACGGCCCGGCCCGAGGCCGCCCCGGGCAGCCAGCGGGCGCGCTGGGCGGCGGTCCCGAAGGCGGCGACGGGGTGGGTGCCGAGGCCCTGGAGGGCGAGGGCGGTCTCCGCCTCGGTGCAGACGCGGGCGAGGGACTCGCGCAGCAGGCACAGGTCGAGGGCGCCCGCGTCGAAGAGGCGGTCGAGGAGGCCGAGGTCGCCGAGGGCGGCGACGAGGGGGCGGTTGACGCGGCCGGGCTCGCCCCGGTCGGCGAGGGGCCGCAGCCGGTCGGCGGCGAGCGCGCGGAGCTCCGCACACCGGGTGATCTGTTCGGGATCGAGCGAGAATGCGGGCATGCGGGCCCTCTCCGACGCCCTCGGGCGTCCGCGTCCCCGCGCCCCGGGGCCGGTCCGTCGCGGCGCCCCTGAGCCGGTTCGCCGCGGCGCCCTCCGGCACCCTTGTCGCGAACTGTTGACTGTCGTCACCATCACGATACGCTCGTGGAGCGTTGGGCGACCCCACCACGACAGGGGGACGGACTCATGGAGCTGACGCCCTCGGCCCACCTCGACACCTTCGCCCGTGACCACCTGCCGCCCCCGGAGCGGTGGCCGCACCTCGTCTTCGACCGTCCCGAACTCGCCTACCCCGACCGGCTCAACTGCGGCACGGAGCTCCTCGACCGCTCGGTGGAACGTTTCGGCGCGGACCGGCCTGCCTTCCACGACGAGGAGGGCGGGGTGTGGAGCTACGGCGGCCTGCGGGACCGGGTCGACGGGCTGGCCCACGCCCTCACCGCCGACCTCGGGCTGCGGCCCGGCAACCGCGTCCTGCTGCGCGGCCCCACCACCCCGTGGCTCGCCGCGTGCTGGCTCGCCGTGATGAAGGCGGGCGGCGTCGCCGTCACCGTCCTGGCCCAGCAGCGCGCCCCCGAACTGGCCGTCATGGCCGAGCTGGCGCACTGCACCCACGCGCTCTGCGACGCCGCGTCCCTCGACGAGCTGCTCGCGGCGCGGATCCCCGGGCTGCGGATCACCCCGTTCGGCGGAGCGGGCCCGGACGACCTGCTCGCCCTGGCCGCCCGCCGGCCCGGACGGTACGAGGCGGTGGCGACGGCCGCCGACGACGTGGCGCTCATCGCCTTCACCTCCGGCACCACCGGACGGCCCAAGGGCTGCGTCCACTTCCACCGGGACGTCCTCGCCGTCGCCGACACCTTCTCGGCGCACGTCCTGCGGCCCCGGCCCGACGACGTCTTCGCCGGCTCGCCGCCCCTCGCCTTCACCTTCGGACTCGGCGGGCTCGTCGTCTTCCCGCTGCGCGCCGGGGCCAGCGCGGTCCTGCTCCGGCAGGCGGGCCCCAAGCAGCTGCTCGCCGCGATCGAGCGGCACCGCGTGTCCGTGCTCTTCACCGCGCCCACGGCGTACCGGGTGATGCTGGACGAGCTCGCGTCCGGCGCCGCGCCGGACATCGGCTCGCTGCGGCGCTGCGTCTCCGCCGGGGAGAACCTGCCCGAGGCGACCTGGACGGCCTGGTACGGGCGGACGGGGCTCCGCCTGATCAACGGCATCGGGGCGACGGAGCTGCTGCACATCTTCATCTCGGCCGCCGACGGCGACATCCGGCCCGGCACGACCGGCCGCCCGGTCCCCGGGTGGCAGGCCCGGATCGTCGACGCGGAGGGCCGCCCGGTCCCGGACGGCGAGGAGGGGCTGCTCGCGGTGCGCGGCCCGGTGGGCTGTCGCTACCTGGCCGATCCGCGCCAGGCGGAGTACGTGCGGGACGGCTGGAACGTCACGGGCGACACGTACGTCCGCGAGCCCGACGGCTACTTCCGGTACGTCTCCCGCGCCGACGACATGATCATCTCGGCCGGGTACAACATCGCGGGCCCCCAGGTCGAGGAGGTGCTGCTCGACCACCCGGACGTCGTCGAGACGGCGGTCGTGGGCCGCCCCGACCCCCTGCGCGGACAGATCGTCGTCGCCTACGCGGTCGTACGGGACGGGGTGCCGCGGGACTCGACGACGGCCGCCGCGCTGCGTGCCTTCGTGCGGGCCCGCCTTGCCCCGTACAAGTCGCCGCGCGAGGTCGTCTTCCTGGACGCGCTGCCGCGCACCGCCACCGGCAAGCTCCAGCGCTTCCGGCTCCGCGACCCGGCGACGGGCGCGGGGCCCGGCGGGGCGACGGACGCACCGACGGGTGCCGCGACCGGCCCGCCGACCGGCCCGGCGGGGCACGGCCTACAGTGATCACGTGGCCGAGCAGCACACTCCCCGTTCCCTGATCGTCTCCCTCTACGGCGCCTACGGCCGCGGGACCGACGAGCACCCGATGCCGGTGGCCGCGCTGATCCGGCTGCTCGCGGCCGTCGGCGTGGACGCGCCCTCGGTGCGGTCGTCGGTCTCGCGGCTGAAACGGCGCGGGCTGCTGCTCCCGCGCAGGACGGCGGACGGGGCCGCGGGGTACGCGCTCTCGGAGGAGGCCCGGCGGCTCCTGGACGACGGCGACCGCCGCATCTACGCCCGTACGGAGCCGAAGCTGTCCGAGGGCTGGGTCCTCGCCGTGTTCTCGGTGCCCGAGCAGGAGCGCCACAAGCGGCACCTGCTGCGCTCCCGGCTCGGCAGGCTGGGCTTCGGGACGGCGGCGCCGGGGGTGTGGATCGCACCCGCTCGGCTGTACGAGGAGACCCGCAACACCCTGGAGCGCCTGGAGCTCTCCTCGTACGTGGACCTCTTCCGCGGCGACCACCTCGGCTACGCGGCGACGGCCGGGGCGGCGGAGCGCTGGTGGGACCTGCCCGCGATCGCCGCCCTCCACCAGGAGTTCCTCGCCGCCCACGAGCCGGTCCTGCGGGCCCGCGGGGCGGACCCGGGGACCGCGGAGGACGCCTACCGGGACTACCTCCTCGCCCTGGACTCCTGGCGCCGCCTCCCGTACGCCGACCCGGTCCTCCCGGCCGAGCTGCTCCCCGACGACTGGCCGGGCCGCCGCTCGGCGGAGGTCTTCGCGGCCCTGCACGAGCTGCTGCGGGACCGGGGCGCGGAGTACGTGCGGGGGGTGTTCTAGCGGGCCTGTCGCAAGGTCCTGTCCGGGGGCCGGTCAGGCCTTGCCGGTCGGGGGGCGGCGGCTGCCCGCGCGGTACGGGGCGGGCCAGGGGGCCGCGGGGCCCGTGTACTCCTGTTCGGCGGCCGCGTGGAGGGTCCAGTGCGGGTCGTAGAGGTGCGGGCGGCCCAGGGCGCACAGGTCGGCGCGGCCGGCGAGGAGCAGCGAGTTGACGTCGTCCCAGGAGGAGATGGCGCCGACGGCGATGACGGGGACGCCGGCCTCGTTGCGGATGCGGTCGGCGAAGGGCGTCTGGTAGGAGCGGCCGTACTCGGGGGCCTCCTCGGGGACGACCTGGCCGGTGGAGACGTCGATGGCGTCGGCGCCGCGGTCGGCGAAGGCGCGGGCGACGGTGACGGCGTCCTCGGCGGTGGTGCCGCCCTCGGCCCAGTCGGTGGCGGAGACGCGGACGGTCAGGGGCCGGTCGTCCGGCCAGGCCTCGCGCACGGCGTCGAAGACGTCGAGGGGGAAGCGGAGCCGTCCGGTGAGGTCCCCGCCGTAGGCGTCGGTGCGGTGGTTGGTGAGGGGGGAGAGAAAGCCGGAGAGGAGGTAGCCGTGAGCGCAGTGGAGTTCGAGGAGGTCGAAGTCGCAGCGGGCGGCGCGGCGGGCCGCCTCGGCGAACTGCCGCCGCACGGCGGCGAGTCCGGCGCGGTCGAGGGCGTGGGGAACCTGGCTGACGCCCGGGCGGTACGGCAGGGGTGAGGCGGCGACGAGCGGCCAGTTGCCGGTGGGGAGGGGCTGGTCGATGCCCTCCCACATGAGGCGGGTGGAGCCCTTTCGGCCGGAGTGGCCGAGCTGGACGCCGAGTGCGGTGCCGGGTGCCCGGTGGTGGACGAAGTCGGTGATCCGGGTCCATGCGGCGGCCTGTTCGTCGCTCCACAGGCCGGTGCAGCCGGGGGTGATGCGGCCCTCGGGGGCGACGCAGACCATCTCCGTCATGACGAGTCCGGCGCCACCGAGGGCCCGGGCGCCCAGGTGGACGAGGTGGAAGTCGCCGGGGACGCCGTCCTCGGCGACGTACATGTCCATGGGCGAGACGACGATCCGGTTGCGGAGGGTGAGTCCGCGCAGCCGGAAGGGGGTGAACATCGGCGGGGTGCCGGGCGGGCAGCCGAAGTCGGCCTCGACGGCGGCGGTGAGCGCCGGGTCGCGCAGCCGGAGGTTGGCGTGGGTGACGCGGCGGCTGCGGGTGAGGAGGTCGAAGGCGAAGCGGCGGGGCGGGCGGTCGACGTGTCCCGCGAGCTCCTCGAACCAGCGGAGGCTGGCGGTCGCGGCCCGCTGGGTGGACTCCACGACGGGGCGGCGCTCGGCCTCGTAGGCCGTCAACGCCTCGTCCAGGGCCGGGTGGTGGCCGAGGGCGGTGGTGAGGGCGAGGGCGTCCTCGACGGCCAGCTTGGTGCCGGACCCGATGGAGAAGTGCGCGGTGTGCGCGGCGTCGCCGATGAGGACGGTGGGGCCGTGGGACCAGTGGGCGTTGACGACCGTGCGGAAGGCGGTCCAGGCGGAGCGGTGGGAGCGCAGGGGACGGCCGCCGAGCGCCTCGGCGAAGATCTTGGCGCAGCGGACGGTGGACTCGGTCTCGTCGAGTTCGTCGAATCCGGCGGAGCGCCAGACCTCCTCGCGCATCTCGACGATGACGGTGGAGGCGTCGGCCGAGAAGGGGTAGCCGTGGAGCTGCATCACGCCGTGTTCGGTCTCGGCGATCTCGAAGCGGAAGGCGTCGAAGGGGAAGTCGGCGGCGAGCCAGATGTAGCGGCAGCGGTGGGTGGTGAGCCGGGGCCGGAAGTGCGGGGCGTAGGCGTCGCGGGTGCGGCTGTGGACGCCGTCGGCGGCGACGACCAGGTCGTGGGTGGCGGCGAGGACGTCGGGCGGCGGGGCCTCGGTGCGGAAGCGCAGCCGTACGCCGAGGTCGGCGCAGCGGGTGTGCAGCAGCTCCAGGAGGCGGCGGCGGCCGAGGGCGGCGAAGCCGTGGCCGGTGGAGGTGGTGAGGTGGCCGCGGTGGACGATGTCGACGGCGTCCCAGCGGACGAGTGCGCGGTCGAGCGCCTCGTACGCGACGGGGTCGGCGTCCCGGATGCCGCCGAGGGTCTCGTCGGAGAGGACGACGCCGAAGCCGAAGGTGTCGGAGGGGGCGTTGCGCTCCCAGACGGTGACCTCGCGGGTGGGGTCCTGCCGTTTGAGGAGGGCGGCGGCGTAGAGCCCGCCGGGGCCGCCGCCGACGACGGCGACCGTCCGGGGCGGGCGCGAGACGGGGTGTCCGGGGCTCGCGGGGCCGTCGGCGCGGGCGCCCGGCACGGCTAGCGCCCCCGCCATTTCGGGGGCCGCTTCTCGGTGAAGGCGGCGTGGAACTCGGCGTAGTCCTCGCCGTTCATGAGGAGCGCCTGGGTGGCGGCGTCGAGTTCGACGGAGGCGGCGAGCGGCATGTCGAGTTCGGCGGTGAGCAGCGCCTTCGTCTGCGCGTGGGCGAGGGCCGGGCCGTCGGCGAGGTGGCGGGCGAGGGCCGCGGCACGCTCCCCCGCCCGTCCCTCCTCGGTGAGCTCGCTGAGGAGCCCGATGCGCTCGGCCTCGGCGGCGTGGACGGCCTCGCCGAGCATGAGGAGCCGGGTGGCGTGGCCGAGGCCGACGACGCGGGGCAGCAGGTACGCGGCGCCCATGTCGCCGCCGGAGAGGCCGACGCGGGTGAAGAGGAAGGCGAAGCGGGTGGTCGGGTCGGCGACGCGGAAGTCGGCGGCGAGGGCGAGGACGGCGCCCGCCCCGGCGGCGACGCCGTGGAGGGCGGCGATCACCGGGAAGGGACATTCGCGCAGGGCCCGGACGACCTGGCCGGTCATGCGGTTGAAGTCGAGGAGCTGGGCGGTGTCGAGGGCGAGCGTGGCGCCGATGATCTCGTCGACGTCGCCGCCGGAGCAGAAGCCGCGCCCCTCGCCGCCGAGGACGAGGGCGCGGACGGCGCGCTCGCGGGAGAGTTCGGCGAGCAGGTCGCGCAGGTCGGCGTAGGCGCCGAAGGTGAGGGCGTTGAGCTTGGCGGGGCGGGCGAGGGTGACGGTGGCGACGCCCTCGTCGAGGTCGAGGCGGAGATGCCGCCATCGTGCGGTGCGGGTCGCGGAGCCGGTAAAGGGGCTCATTCGGCGGCCTCCTTCCTCCACCGGGAGCGTATCACCGACTTGTGACTGTCGTCACGACTGCGCGATAAGCGCCTCGGGGTCGCGTGGGGCCGAGGGCCCCGAAGGGCGGGGACGGAGGTCCCGGGGTGGTGAGGGAGGGGTGCCCTGGGGGCGCGACGCGGCGCCTCGTAGGGTGGAAACCGGACGACTCGGGACCCTTCCCCACCCCGCCTCCTCGCCCGCCCTGCCGCCTTCCCTCCCCCGTGAAGGACCCGCTCCCATGCCCGAAGCCATGGCCCCCGCCGCCCTCGCGACCGCTCCCGCGACCGCCTCCGGCACCTGGCGCGTGCGGCTGCCCCGCACGACGGCCGCCGTGCCCCTGGCCCGCGCCCTGGTCCGTACGGCGCTCTCCGGCGGCCGGGACGGACGGCAGGACGCGGAACAGGACGCGGAACAGGACGCGGGGCAGGACGGGCGGCCGGACCGGGACACGGCGGAGCTGCTCACCGCGGAGCTCGTCGCCAACGCGGTCGAGCACACCGCGGGCGGGGGCCCGATCGAGCTGGTCGTGGAGGTGCTCGCGGCGGCCGGCGGCTGCCAGATCGAGGTGCACGACCCCGAGCCGGCCCGGCCGGGCGATCTGGTCTGCCCCGACCCGGACGCCGAGGTCGACCCGTGGCAGGAGCACGGCCGGGGCCTGTTGCTGGTCCGGGCGCTCAGCAGCGACTGCGGTCACCGCCCCACCGAGGACGGCAAGGCGGTCTGGTTCACCCTTCCCGGGGTGCCGGCGCAGCAGCGCCGTCGGCCATCGTCGCCACCAGCACGGCCTTGATGGTGTGGAGGCGGTTCTCGGCCTCGTCGAAGACGACCGAGTGCTCCGACTCGAAGACCTCGTCGGTGACCTCCAGCTCGGTGAGGCCGTGCCGGGCGTGGATGTCGCGGGCGACGGCCGTGCCGAGGTCGTGGAAGGCCGGCAGGCAGTGGAGGAACTTGACGTGCGGGTTCCCGGTGGCGCGCAGCACGTCCATGGTCACGGAGTACGGGGCGAGGGCGGCGATCCGCTCGTCCCAGACCTCCTTGGGCTCGCCCATCGAGACCCAGACGTCGGTGACGACGAAGTCGGCGCCCCGGACGCCCTCGCCCACCTCCTCGGTGAGGGTGATCGTGGCCCCGCTGGTCTCGGCGAGCTTGCGGGCGGCGGCGACGACGTCCTCGGCCGGCCAGTACGCCTCGGGGGCGACGATCCGGACGTCCATGCCGAGCAGGGCGCCGGTGACGAGGTAGGAGTTGCCCATGTTGAAGCGGGCGTCGCCGAGGTAGGCGAAGGCGATGCCGTCCAGGGGCTTGTCGGTGTGCTCGGTCATGGTGAGCACGTCGGCGAGCATCTGGGTGGGGTGCCAGTCGTCGGTGAGCCCGTTGAAGACGGGGACGCCCGCGAAGGCGGCGAGCTCTTCGACGGCGGCCTGGCTGTCACCGCGGTACTCGATGCCGTCGAACATCCGGCCGAGGACGCGGGCGGTGTCCTTGACCGACTCCTTGTGGCCGATCTGGGAGCCGGACGGGTCCAGATAGGTGGTGGAGGCGCCCTGGTCGGCGGCGGCGACCTCGAAGGCGCAGCGGGTCCGGGTGGAGGTCTTCTCGAAGATCAGGGCGATGTTCCGGCCGCGGAGCCGCTGGACCTCGGTGCCCGCCTTCTTGGCGGCCTTGAGTTCGGCGGCGAGCTCGATCAGGCCGCGGAACTCCTCGGCGGTGAAGTCCAGCTCCTTGAGGAAGTGGCGGCCGATGAGGTCAATGGCCATGGGTCGTGCTCCTGTGTGACGGTCGGGGCGGTGGTCGCGAACCCTGCAAGTGTATACATGGAAAGACATTTATATACAGCCCCCGTCCCGGACCCCCTCGCCACCCGCCACCCGCCCCGCTCAGGCGGCGTCCCGCTCCACCGGGCAGCTCATGCAGCGCGGCCCGCCCCTCCCCCGGCCCAGCTCGCTCCCCGGGATCTCGATCACCTCGATGCCCTGCTTGCGCAGGTGCGTGTTGGTCGTGACGTTCCGCTCGTACGCCACGACCACGCCCGGCTCCACGGCGAGCACGTTGCACCCGTCGTCCCACTGCTCGCGCTCGGCGGCGTGCACGTCCTGCGTCGCCGTCAGGACCCGGACGTCCTGGAGCCCGAGGGCGGCCGCGATCGCGCTGTGCATCTGCTCCGGCGGGTGGTCGGTCACCCGCAGGGACTGGCCCTCGTCGCCCGGCTCGATCGTGTACGAGCGGAGCATGCCGAGCCCGGCGTACTGCGTGAACGTGTCGTGGTCGACCATCGTCATCACCGTGTCCAGGTGCATGAACGCCCGCCGCTTCGGCATGTCGAGCGCCACGATCGTCCGCGCCGAGCCCGCCGCGAAGAGGCCGCGCGCCAGCATCTCCACCGCCTGCGGGGTGGTGCGCTCGCTCATCCCGATGAGGACGGCGCCGTTCCCGATGACCAGGACGTCACCGCCCTCGATCGTCGACGGATAGTCCGCCTGCCCCTCCGACCAGTGGTGGAAGGCGCCCGCCTGCGGGCCCGTGAAGAGCGGATGGTGCTTGTAGATCGCCTCGAAGTGCACGGTCTCGCGCTGCCGGGCCGGCCAGCGCATGGCGTTGATCGACACCCCGTCGTAGATCCAGGCGGAGGTGTCCCGCGTGAAGAGGTGGTTGGGCAGCGGGTCGAGCACGAAGTCGTCCAGGTCGAGCGCGTGGAAGCGCACCGAGGTCGGCTCGCGGTGCGACGCCAGGAACTCGCGCTTCGTCATCCCCCCGACGAGCGCCTCGCCCAGGGCGGCGGCGTCCAGTGAGTCGAACGCCGCGCGCAGGTGGTCGGCGGCGAGCGGCCCGTACGCCTTCTCGTGGAAGACGCGGTCGAGGACGAGTCCGCGGGCGGCCGGCACCTCGAGGGCCTCGCGCAGCAGGTCCCCGAAGAGGTGCACCGCCACCCCGCGGTCACGCAGCACGTCGGCGAAGCCGTCGTGCTCCTGGCGGGCCCTGCGCACCCACAGCACGTCGTCGAAGAGGAGGGTGTCCTTGTTGGTGGGCGTGAGCCGCTTCAGCTCCAGATCCGGGCGGTGGAGGATGACGCGGCGCAGCCGCCCGGTCTCGGAATCGACGTGGAATCCCATGGGCCCATCCTGACGGAGCGGAGCGTCGCGGTCCCGTCTTTCGCCGCACGTGGCCCCGGGCGGCACCTCCTGGGACGCCCCGGATCAGGCGAGGGCGGCGGGGGTGCCTCGGGGGCGCTCACGCGTCGTCCCAGTCGTCGAAGTCGGTGCTCGCCCGGCCGGAGCGCGCGGAGCCCCCGCCCGTACGGCCGCGTCCCCCGCGGTCGTACGGGTCGGCCCGGTCGTAGCGGTCGTACGTCTCGGCGCGGTCGTAGGCGTCCTCCCGCTCGTACGGGTCGCGGTGCCCGTCCCGCCGCCCGCCGCCGCCCCGCGCACCGTCACGGTCGCGGTCACCGTCACGCTCGCGGTCGCGCTCGCGGTCGCGGTCGCGTTCGGAGCCGGACTCGACCCGGGTCGGCTCGTAGACCCGGGGGTCGTGGGGCGCGCCGCCGTGTTCGGGGCGGGGCGCCCGCCGCTCCTCCCCGTCCCGGTCGGGCCGGTCCGGTTCGGGGAGCGCCCCCTCCAGGGCGAGCCTGCGGCCCGTGGCGCCGGCCGGGTCGACGACCCGGTCGGCGCTGCCCCCGGTGACCGTGCCCGTGCCCGTCCGCGTCCGCAGGTACATCAGCACCTGGTACGTCTGCTCGCCGATGTCGTGCCGCTCCAGGACCCCGGTGTCCAGGAGCCGGTTGAAGACGGCCAGGTAGTCCTCCCGGCCGTCTTGCCGCTCCCGCTGGAGCCGGCTGCGGATGTCCCCCTGCTTGTCGGGGTGCATCACCATGCGGTGGGCGATCTGGGCGAGGTCGCCGCGCCGGAACAGTTCCTCCATCTCCCGGGCGCGGTCGGCGACGAGCGCGCGCTCGGCCGCGTCCCTGCGGCGCTCCGCCTCGGCGATGCGCTGGTCGGCCTCCATGGTCAGGCCGAGGGTGTCGCGGCGGGAGACCTCCGCCTTGACGGAGGCGTCGAGGTCGACGAAGACGTAGACCCGGGTGCGCAGGCCGATGTCCCGGCCCAGGCTGAGCCGCCCGGAGGCCAGTTCGTCCCTGACCGCCTCGTCGGCGCGCTGCGCCTCGGTGATCCGGAACCGGCGGGAGAGCCGTCGCAGCCCGTCGAGGAGCTCGTCGTGGAGGAGTTCCGCCACGTCCCAGACCTGCTCCTGGACGACGAGGTGCGGATCGGTCACCACCCAGTGGACCTTGGCGACGGCCTGGAAGAAGACCCCGTCACCGGCCGCCGGCAGGTCGAGCCGCAACTCGGTGACGTGCGTGCCGAGCTGGACCTCGAAGACGGTGTACGGGGAGCCGAACAGTGGCTTGTTGACGTCCTCGTTGCGGTCCGGCCAGACGATCCGGTGCCCGCCGTTGCGGTAGAGCAGCACGGCCGCGATGCCGCCCCTGCGCTGGTACGGGGGCGTGGACTCGCGCAACAGGGGCCCGCGGGGGCGCCGGGCCGCGCCCCGCTCGGCCGGGGTCCCGGGCGTCCCTGCCCGTGCGCGTACGGCCGCCCGGGGGTCGCGCTCGCGGACCCCGTTCCCGTACCGGCCGGCGTCGCCGTGGTCCTCGTCGTACCGCTCGTCGTCGCGGCGCGCGGGGCGGGGCGCGGGTCGTTCCCGCCGCCGCTCCCGGGCCTCGTACCCTCCGTCGTACCGCCCCTCGTACCCTTCCCGCTCGTCCGGCCGCGCGTCGCCGCCGTACTGTTCGGGCCCCGTCATCGGTTCGCTCCTTCCGTCACGGCGTCCCGCACGACCGGACCCGCGTTCACGCCGAGCCGCAGACGCAGGGGCCGCTGCCGGTGGATGCCGCCGGGCGCCGCCGCCCCGTTCGTACCCGCACTGCTCACTCCCACTGCGACTCCCTGGGTGCCGTGTTGCGGTGGTGGTGCGTGACCTGCCGTGGTGGTGGCGCGTGTCCGGACCGGCCGCGTTCCGCGGCCGGCGATGTCAGCAGCCGTGGCGCCTTGGCGACCGCCTCGCGCGTCGCGCCGATGGCCGCCGCCAGGTCGTGCGGGGGCAGCGGGAGGTGGCGCTGCGCGGGCCCCGGTCCGCTGCGGCGAGGTCGCCGACGGCCTCGCCCGCGCCGCGCAGGGCCAGGTGGGGGCGGGAGCCGCCGGTCTTCCGGGGAAGACCACGTCCGCCGATGGCCGACCGGCCGCTTCGGCGTGTGCGGTCACACCGCAAGTAGCTTGCTGCGCAACGGTGTTGACGACATGTCACATCATGGGGTGAAGAACGCTAGAGGGTGCGGAAGAAACGCGTCAACGAGCACGGGGGGCGCAGGGGAGCGCCGTCGTCGGCACCCCTGCGCCCCCGGCGTCCACCGGCGCGCCGGGGCGCGCTCGGACGCGCCCGGACGCGCTCGCGGCGCGCTCGCGGCGTCAGAGCCTCGGGTCGACCGGCTCCGACTCCAGGGCGAGGACGGCGAAGACCGCCTCGTGGACCCGCCAGAGCGGCTCCCCGTCGGCGAGCCGGTCCAGTGCCTCCAGGCCGAGCGCGTACTCGCGCAGGGCGAGCGAGCGCTTGTGCCCGAGGTGCCGCTGCCGCAGCCGCTCCAGGTTCTCCGGCCGGGTGTACTCGGGGCCGTAGATGATCCGCAGGTACTCCCGGCCGCGCACCTTCACGCCGGGCTGGGCGAGCCGGCCGCCGGGGTCCCGGACGAGCGCCGCGAGCGGCTTGACGACCATGCCCTCGCCGCCGGCGGCGGTGAGGTCGAGCCACCAGTCGGTGCCCGCGCGGACCGAGGCCTCGTCGCCGGTGTCGACGACGGTCCTGCGGGTGACCTGGAGCAGCCCGGTCGGGTCGTGCTCGACGAGCCGGTCGAGGAGCGCGAGCTGCTCGTCGTGCGGGACGCCGGCGAGCGAGCGCCCCTCCGCCGCGAGCACCTGGAACGGGGCGAACCGCACGCCGTCGAGTCCCTGCGTCGGCCAGCAGTACCTGCGGTACGCCTCGGTGAACGCGGCCGCGTCCACGGCCCGTTCGCGCTGCTTGGCGAGCAGCGCGTCGACGCCCTCGATCCCGCGCGCCGCCGCCCGCTCCAGGGCGGTGACCGCGCCGGGGAGGACGGCTCCCGAGGCGGCGCCGACCGCCGCGTACTGGGCGCGGAGCAGCCCGGACGCCTTCAGCGACCACGGCATCAGCTCGCCGTCGAGCAGCAGCCAGTCCGTGCCCAGCTCGTCCCAGAGCCCCGCGGCCCCGATCGCGGTCCGCAGCCGACCGAGGACCTCCTCGGTGGTCGCGGGGTCGTCGAAGAACGGCCGTCCGGTACGGGTGTGCAGGGCGCCGGTCGCCCCGGTGACCCCGAAGCGCGCGCCGGCCGCCCCGGCGTCCCGGCAGACCAGGGCCACGGCCCGGGAGCCCATGTGCTTCTCCTCGCACACGACCCGCTCGACGCCGTCCGCCCGGTACTGCGCGAAGGCCTCGGCCGGGTGCTCCAGGTATCCGTCCTCGCGGGAGGTGGCGGTGGGGGCCATGGTCGGCGGCAGGTAGGCGAGCAGCCGGGGGTCGACCGCGAAGCGGCTCATGACCTCCAGGGCCGCGGCGGCGTTCTCCTCCCGTACGGCGACGTTGCCGAGGTGGCGGGTCTCCACGGTGCGGCGTCCGTGCACGTCGGCGAGGTCGAGGGGGCGTCCCTCGTGGCCGCCGGGCGCCTCGGTCACGAGCGGCCGGGCCGGCTCGTACCAGACCCGCTCGGCCGGTACGTCGACGAGTTCGCGCTCCGGCCAGCGCAGCGCCGTCATCTTCCCGCCGAAGACCGCGCCGGTGTCGAGGCAGATGGTGTTGTTGATCCAGGAGGTGTTCGGGACGGGTGTGTGGCCGTAGACGACGGTCGCCCGGCCGCGGTACTCCTCGGCCCACGGGTAGCGCACGGGCAGGCCGAACTCGTCGGTCTCGCCGGTGGTGTCGCCGTAGAGCGCGTGCGAGCGGACCCGGCCGGAGGTGCGGCCGTGGTACTTCTCGGGGAGCCCCGCGTGGCAGACGACGAGGTTCCCGCCGTCGAGGACGTAGTGGCTGACGAGTCCGTCGATGAACTCCCGCACCCGGGCCCGGAACTCCTCCGGTTCGCGGCCGAGCTGCTCGATCGTCTCGGCGAGGCCGTGGGTCTCCTGGACCTTGCGGCCCTTCAGCCAGCGGCCGAGCTTGTTCTCGTGGTTGCCGGGGACGCAGAGCGCGTCGCCCGCGGCGACCATCCCCATCACCCGGCGCAGCACGCCCGGGGAGTCGGGGCCGCGGTCGACCAGGTCGCCGACGAAGACGGCCGTGCGGCCGTCGGGGTGGTGGCCGTCGACGTAGCCCAGCTTCGCGAGCAGGGTCTCCAGCTCGGAACGGCAACCGTGGATGTCACCGATGATGTCGAAGGGACCGGTCAGGTGGCGCAGGTCGTTGAAGCGGCGCTCCAGGATGACCTCGGCCGCCTCCACCTCCGCCTCGGAGTGCAGGACGTGGACCTTGCGGAAGCCCTCGCGCTCCAGGCCGCGCAGCGAGCGGCGCAGCTCGCGGCGGTGGCGCGGGATGACGTGGGCGGGCAGGCCGGCGCGGTCGGGCCGGGCCGCGTTGCGGCTGCGGCAGACGTCCTCGGGCAGGTCGAGGACGATCGCGATGGGCAGCACGTCGTGGGCGCGGGCCAGGTCGACGAGCTGACGGCGGGCCTCGCGCTGCACGTTGGTGGCGTCGACGACGGTGAGACGGCCGGCGGCGAGCCGCTTGCCGACGACGTAGTGGAGGACGTCGAAGGCGTCCCCGCTCGCGGACTGGTCGTTCTCGTCGTCGGCGACGAGGCCGCGGCAGAAGTCGGAGGAGATGACCTCGGTGGGCTTGAAGTGGCGCCGGGCGAAGGTCGACTTGCCCGATCCGGTGGCGCCGACGAGGACGACGAGGGAGAGGTCGGTGACGGGCAGGGTTCGGGTCTCGGTGGTCATCACGGTCCCTCCTTCTCGGTCTCGGTCGGGGTGTTGGCCGGGGTCCCGGTCGGCGTCTCGGTCGGGGTCTTGGCCGGGGTCTTGGCCGGGGTCTTGGTGCGGGTCGGGGTCCCGGTCTCGGTACGGGCGAAGACGGCCATCTGGGTCGGCGGGCCGACCTCGGGGTCGTCCGGGCCGACGGCGACGAACCGCACCTCGTACCCGTACTGGTCCGCGGTTCCGGCCGCCCAGGCGCGGAACTCCGCGCGGGTCCACTCGAAGCGGTGGTCGCCGTGCCGGACGTGCCCGGCCGGGAGCGACTCCCAGCGCACGTTGTACTCGACGTTCGGCGTGGTCACGAGGACGGTACGGGGCCGGGCGGCGCCGAACACCGCGTACGCGAGCGCCGGCAGCCTCGGCAGGTCCAGGTGCTCGATGACCTCGCTGAGCACGGCGGCGTCGTAGCCGGCCAGCCGCTTGTCCGTGTACGCCAGCGAACCCTGGAGGAGCTTCACGCGGGCGGCCTGCCGCACCCCCAGCCGGTCCAGGCGCAGTCGGCGGGCGGCCACGGTCAGGGCGCGGACGGAGACGTCCACGCCGACGATCTCGGTGAAGCGGACGTCCTTGAGGAGGGCCTGCACGAGCTGGCCCTGCCCGCAGCCGAGGTCGAGGACGCGGACGGCCCCGGCGTCGCGCAGCTCGGCCAGGATCGCGTCCCGGCGCTGCGCGGCGAGCGGCACCGGGCGTTCCTCGGTGTCGGTGGTCTCGTCGACGGCGTTGTCGACGTCCTCCACGTCGAGGCCCTCCGCCTCGGCGAGCCGGACCAGTTCGAGGCGTTCGGTGGCCTCCCGGGTCAGGCCCCGGCGGCGGGAGAGGTAGCGCGCCGTGATCAGCCCGCGCTCGGGGTGGTCGGCGAGCCAGCCGTCCCCGGCGCGCAGCAGCTTGTCGACCTCGTCGGGCGCGACCCAGTAGTGCTTGGCGTCGTCGAGGACGGGCAGCAGCACGTACAGGTGGTTGAGCGCGTCCGCGAGCCGCAGCTCGCCCTCCAGGACCAGGCGCACGTACCGGGAGTCGCCCCACTCGGGGAACTCCGCGTCCAGCGCGACCGGTTCGGCCTCCACCCTGTCCCAGCCGAGCGGTCCGAAGAGCGCCGCGACCAGGTCGCCGCCGCCCCGGGCGGGAAGCGCCGGGACCTCGATGCGCAGCGGCAGCGGTGCGGCGGCCCGCTCGGGCAGCGCGGCGCACTGGCCGTGGAGGGCGGACGTGAACACCTTGGCGAGCGCGACCGCGAGCAGCGAGGACGCGGCGTAGGGCCGGTCGTTCACGTACTGCGCGAGCGCGGAGTCGGGGGCGCCACCCCGGCCCTTGCCCTTGCCGCGGCGCACGAGCGCGACGGGGTCCACCTCCAGGAGGAGCGCCGCCGTGCACCGCTCGGCGCTCGCCTCGGGGTAGAGGACGTGCGCGGTGCCGTGCGAGGTCGAGAACGACTGCGCCCGCTCGGGATGCTTGTGCAGCAGGAATCCGAGGTCGGTCGCGGGTCGCTCCGGGGTGCCGTGGGTGCTGATCGTCAGGAACACACGTCCGAGTATGGGCGCGCGCGTCCCCGCCGACCAGGCATTTTCCGGGTCCCCCCGGTACTCCGCCCCTCAGTCGCCCTCGTGCGGTGGACGGCCCCTCAGGACCGTGGCGAGCGCGCCGACGGTGGGCGGCCCGACGCGGCAGCAGCCGCCGACGAGGCGGGCGCCCGCCGCGGCCCAGCCGGTCGCGAGGGCGGGGTCGAAGGCGACGTCCCCGCGCCAGCTCCGCGCGCCGGCGTCCCAGCTCTCCCCGCTGTTGGGGTAGACGACGCCGGGCTTGCCGGTGACGGCGACGGCCGACGCCACGGCGTCGCCCACGCCCGCCGGGTCGCAGCAGTTCACCCCGACGGCGACGACCTGATCGTTCCCGGCGGCGACCGCGAAGGCCTCCGCCAGCTCCTGCCCGGCGCGGGTCCGGCCGCCCTCGACGGTGTACGAGAGCCAGACGGGCACCCCGCACCCCTCGGCGGCCCTCAGCAGCGCCTCGGCCTCGTCGGCGTCGGGCACGGTCTCCAGGGCGAGGACGTCCGGCTCCGCCGCGGCCAGCGCCTCGATCCGGGGCCGGTGGAACCGTTCGAGCTGCCGCACCGAGAGCCCGTACCGGCCCCGGTACTCGGCGCCGTCCGCGAGCATCGCGCCGTACGGCCCGACGGAGGCCGCGACCCACACCTCCTCGGCCGCCCCCTCGGCCGCCGCGCGGGCGAGTCCCACGCTGCGGCCGAGGAGCCGCTCCGTCTCCGCCCTGCCGGTGCCCCGGCGGGCGAAGCCCTCGAAGGTGGCCTGGTAGCTGCCGGTGATCAGCACCCGGGCCCCGGCCCGTACGTACGCCGTGTGCGCGGCCTCGATCTGCTCGGGCGCCTCGGCGAGGAGCCGGGCGGACCAGAGCGCGTCCGACAGGTCGCAGCCCTGGGCCTCCAGTTGGTTGGAGAGCCCGCCGTCGAGGACGAGGACCTCCGCGGCGAGGGCATCGGCGAGCGTGCGGTCCGGCGTCATCGGTTCACCCCAGCTGCGACTGGACGCGGCCGGCGATCAGCTCCAGGTGGTCCAGGTCGTGCAGGTCGAGGACCTGGAGGTAGATCCGGGAGGAGCCGACGGCCGCGTACCGGCCGATCTTCTCGACGACCTCGTCCGGCGAACCGGCCAGGCCGTTCGCCTTCAGCTCGTCCACGTCCCGGCCGATGGCGGCGGCCCGGCGGGCCACCTCGGCGTCGTCCTTCCCGACGCAGACGACCAGCGCGTTGGAGTACACGAGGTCGTCCGCCCGCCGGCCCGCGGCCTCGGCCGCCGCCCGGACCCGGCCGAACTGCGCCTCGGTGTCCTCGACGGAGGCGAACGGGATGTTGAACTCGTCCGCGTACCGCGCGGCCAGCCGCGGCGTGCGGCTCGCGCCGTGCCCGCCGATCAGGACGGGGACCCGGTCCTGGGCCGGCTTGGGCAGGGCGGGCGAGTCGGTGAGCCGGTAGTGGGTGCCCTCGTAGGAGAAGGTCTTGCCGGCCTCCGTCTCCCACAGCCCGGTGACGATCGCCAGCTGCTCCTCCAGCCGGGCGAACCGCTCCTTGGGGAACGGAATGCCGTAGGCCGTGTGCTCCTCCTCGAACCAGCCCGCGCCGAGGCCCAGTTCCACCCGGCCGCCGGACATCTGGTCCACCTGGGCGACCTGGATGGCCAGGACGCCGGGGAGCCGGAAGGTGGCCGCGGTCATCAGGGTGCCGAGGCGGATCCGCTTCGTCTCGCGCGCGAGACCGGCGAGGGTGATCCAGGCGTCGGTGGGTCCGGGCAGCCCGTCGGCCGAGCCCATGCTGACGTAGTGGTCGGAGCGGAAGAAGGCGTCGAAGCCGAGCTCCTCGGTGGCGCGCGCCACCGAGAGCAGGGTGTCGTAGCTCGCCCCCTGCTGGGGTTCCGTGAAGATGCGAAGATCCATGCCTCCATCCTGCACCGTCGGGTGCGTGTCAACCTCTCCGTCAGCCCGTCGGGCCGTCCGGCCCTGTCGGGTGATATCCGTCCCCCTGGCGGGCTCCGTACCGCCCCGGCCAGTGACCGGGGCGCCGGGCCGTCGTTGGCTCGGGCGGAGCCGGACCGCCCGGCCCGCGTGCCGGCGGCCGCTGCCGGTGCGCCGCTCTCTCTTCCGGCCCCGTCGTCACACCGGCCGGGTCCGGGGCCGAGGAGGCCGCCATGTCCCAGGAAGCCGCGCCGGAGCGGGCCGTCCCCGAGCAACAGGTGCCGCAGGCCGTGCCCGAGCAGCAGGGCTCCGGCGCGCCGAAGGGCCTGCTCCAGCAGATGGAGGAGCTGATGGCGGCGCTCTCGGCCGACCTCTCCCAGCTGGACGCCGACCTCCAGTCCTCGGCCGACCGCGACGAGCCCGCGACGCACGACGGCCCGCGCCACGAAGGCCCGCAGCAGGACGGCCCGCGAGACGAGAGCCCCCGTCACGACGACCCGCGGCACGAGAGCCCCCGTCCCCGCCACGACGAGCCGCAGCAGGACGACGCCGAGCAGCGCCGGGGCGGCGGCAGCGACGTCTTCTGATCCACCGGAAACCCCCGCGCCCCCGGCCGATCGCCGCCCGCCGTTCACGACGGGTCCCGCCCGGGGCCCGCGCGGCCCCGGGCGTGGTCGGGAGGCCGCGCCCGGTCCCGGTCCCGCACCGCGAGGCGCCGCAGCATGCCGCGCACCCGGTCGCTCGACTCGTCGGCGGCGTCGATGGCCTCGATGCACTGCCAGTACAGCCCCTCCTCGTCGGTGGCGCAGGCCACGCCGACGAGCGCGATGCCCACCTCCCCGAGCAGCTCGGCGAGCGCCGTGAGCGCCGCCTCCGGGTCGAGGACCTCGGTGAGCTGCGCGGCCCTCGGGCCGCCCGCGCCCCACGCGGGGTACTCCCCGATCTCGCTCAGGCCCCGCGCCTCGCCGCGCAGCTCCAGCGGACCGCAGAGCGCGAGATGACTTCCCATTGCCTGGGCGAGCGCCTGTGCCTGCCAGGCCTCCGCCACGATGTCCTGCGCCGTTCCGCTCGCCGCCAGCGCGTGCCGGCCGACCGCGACGAGTCGCTCCGCCTCCATCAACACCGCCCCCGTTCCCACGACTTACCACCCACTGAGTCATTACCCAGAGTGAGGCCGCCTGAGCCCCGGCACCAGAGGAATTCGGAAATCTGTGGACAGGAGGCCTGAGGGGGAAAAGTCGATCACTCCGAAGAGTGACGACCCCGCCGTCGTGAGGGCTCAGGTGTCCGCTCCGCCGCGCCTCCGCACCGGAAATCGGACCTCGTTCCGGTCGATCTTCGCGGCGAGCGCGGTCAGCGGGTCGACGTCGAGCACGGCGCAGAACTGGAGCAGGTAGGCGAGGACGTCGGCGACCTCGTCCGCGACCCGGGGCGCCCGCTCCGGGTCCTCCATGACCCGCTCCGCCTCCTCGGGCGTCAACCACTGGAAGATCGCGAGCAGTTCGGCCGCCTCCACGCTGAGCGCCGCCACCAGGTTCTTGGGCGTGTGGTAGGGACCCCAGTCGCGCGCGGCCGCGAAGGCGACCAGCCTGCCCTGGAGTTCGGCCAGGTCGGGGGCCCGGTCCGGGACCTGGTCCGAGGCCTGACCCGGGGCCCGGTCCGAGGCCCGGTCCGGGCCGTCGTGCGTCGTCTCGTTCTCCGTCATGGCTCCAGGTCTACCACCGTGACCCCCGGCAGGGAGCGCGCCTCCCGCGCCGCCTCCTCGCCCACCGCGCCGACGACCCGGATGTGGCCGTCCGCGGCCACCGACGAGGTCAGGGCGAGCAGTTCGCGCCGTTGGCGCCCGTCGAGCCCGCGGTCCAGGTCGTCCGCGAGCAGGGTCAGGAGCTGCATGGCGTCCGGCACCTCCGCGATCCGGTCCATGGCCAGCACCCCGGGCCCGGTGAGGAGGGTCACCGCGAGGGCCAGGTAGCGGAGTTCGCCGTCGCCGAGGCGGCCGAGCGGGGTCGCGGGGCGGGCGCCGCCGCGTTCGAGCACGGCGCGGACCGTGCCGTCCGGCAGCTCGCGCACGGCGAGACCCGTGACGGGCCCGGCGCAGCCCGCGCCCGCCGTCGCCGCGAACCGCTGGTGGCGCCGCGCGCAGGCGGTGCTCGTGCGGTGGAGGACCTCCGCGAGGTTCCCGCAGCCTCGGCGCAGCCTGCCGTCCCCCGGCGGCACGGGTGCCCGCATGCGGTCGGGGCGCGGCTCGCAGGCGAAGACGGACCGCAGTCCGATGACGAGCTGTTCGGCCGCGGCCAGGACCTCCAGCTGGCCGGGCGTCTTGCCCGCGACGCGCAGCGGGAGCAGCGCCGTGCCGAGGAGGTCGTCGGGGAGCGGGGCCCGGGTGACGGGGGTGGCGCCCGCCGTGTACCAGGCGGCCTGGACGGTGCTGCGGCCCGGGTCGCGCAGGGCGGTGGTGAGCAGGGGGCGGCCGTGGCGGCTGAGGCGTTCGCCGACGATGCGGAGCCGCGGCTCGACCTGGACGGCGAGGTCGAGGTGGACGGGGCCCGCGGGTCCTTCGACGGTGCATCCGATGCGGAAGCCGCGCCGTCCCTGGGCGTCAGGCCGGGCCCGGTCGGGGACGTGGTCGCCGGGGTGGGGGAAGACCTCGCCGAGGGGCTCGCCCGCGCCGAGCCGGGCCAGTGCCTCGTACGCCCGGAGGGTGGTGCTCTTGCCGCTGCCGCTGGGCCCGGCGAAGAGGGTGACGGGGCCGAGCGCGTGGACGTCCGCCCGACGCCCGCCGAAGGCGGACAGGCGCAGTTCGGTTACGGCGGGGCGGGCGGCGTTCCCGTCGGCGTCGCCGCCCGCGCCCGGGTCGGTCGCGGCCAGGTCGCCCCCCGGCGCCCGGGCCGCGTCACCCCGAACCGACCCGCCCCGAACTGACTCGCCCCGAGACGAACGGGCCGGGGCGGGGACCCGCGCGGGGGCCGCCCGGCCGTCCTGGGGGTCCGCGCCGCGTCCCGGAGCTCCGCTCGGACGCCGTGCCTCGGGGACGGAGGCACGGGGTCCGGCGGCAGTGGGGGACCCGACGGCGGCACGGGGTCCGGCGGCGGTACGGGTTCCGGCTGCGGGGCCGGCCGGGCCGGAGGAAGCGGCGCGCGGCGGCGCGGGCGTGGGGTCGTCGGGCGTGCGGGCGAGCGTGGCGCCGCCGGTGAGGTCCATGCCGGGACCGTACGCATCCGTCCACCTGACGAACCGTTACGGCGAGACGGCCTTCCTACGATCGGGGGACACCGGCCGCGGTGGCGCCCCCGACCGACTCCGAGTCCTCGACGGCGCCCTCGACCTCGGTGCCCGCGGGGGCCAGCAGGAAGACGTTCCGGTCAACCCGGTGCATGCCGCTGCCGAGGCCGAAGACGACGCCGCTGCTGAAGTCGAGGATGCGCTTGGCGACCTCGGTGTCGGCGCTGGTCAGGTCGAGGAGGACCGGGACCTGGGCGATGAGGTACTCGGCGACCTCGCGGGCGTCGGCGAACACCTGGACCCGCAGCACGACCATGCGGCGCTGCTCGGCGGACTCGTACTGCTCGGGGATCGTGCGGTGGTCGACCCTGGACGGCCATTCGTCACGGCCGCGCAGGGGGACGACCTGGGCCAGGCCCTCCCACTGCTCGTCGGTGACGTCGTACCTCTCGTACCTACTCATGGGTCCATCCTCCCGCTCCTCACCCGTTCGGCCCAACAACGACACGAAGTCATGACCCGAACGACGGCACGGTACGGCAACGGGGCCTCAGACGAAGGTCTTGGCCAGCCGGCGCAGGCCCTCCGCGATCTCGTCGGCCGGGTGCGTGGTGAACGACAGGCGCAGGGCGCCCGGGTCGGGGTTCCCGCTGAAGAACGGCGTCCCGGGACGTACGCCACCTCGTGGCCGACCGCCGTCGCCAGGAGCGCGGTCGCGTCGAACCCCTCGGGGAGGGTCGCCCAGACGAACATGCCGCCCTCCGGCCGGTTCCAGCGGCTGCTCACGGAGGGCGGTCCCTCGGCGGCGCTCCGGCTCGCCGCGGCGGCGCCGGGGGCCCGGGTCGTCAAGGCGTTCCACCTCTGCCACGAGAACGTGTGGCGGATGACCCCGCCGGTCTTCGACGGCCGGCCGCTCGCGGTGCCGGTCTGCGGGGACGACGAGGCGGCGCTCGCGCGGGTGTACACGCTGGTACGGGACGTGGGCTGCGAGCCGGTGGCGGGAGGCGGCCTCGGGCGCGCCGGGCTGCTGGAGGCGACGGCCGCGCTGTTCATCGGGCTGTGGGTGGCGGAGCACGCCGACGCCCGGGCCGTCGCGCCGCCGCTGGACTTCGCGACGGGCCCGGGGAGGTGAGGCGCCCGGGGTGACGGCCGGAGCGGCCGGACCCGGGCGAGGGCCCGGAGTGACGGGCCCCGGCGCCCGCGAGGTCTCAGGCGTCGGCCGCCCAGAGGGAGCGCACGTGGCCGAGGTGGCGGCGCATGCACGCCTCCGCTCCGGCCGCGTCGCCCGCGAGCATCAGGTCGAGGAGTTCCAGGTGTTCCTCGGCGGAGCTGACGAGCTTTCCGGCCTCGGAGAGGGCGGTGAGGCCGTAGAGCCGGGAGCGCTTGCGGAGATCCCCCACGGTCTCGACGAGCCGGTCGTTGCCACTGAGGGCGAGCAGCGCGAGGTGGAAGCGGCGGTCCGCCTCCAGGTAGCCGATGAGGTCGTGGGCGCGGGCGCTGTCGACGATCTCCTGGGCGACCGGGCGGAGTTCCTCCAGCTGCTCGGGGCGGGCGGTCCGGGTCACCCGGCCGATGGTGGGGACCTCGATGAGGGTGCGGAGTTCGGTGAACTGGTCGAGGTCCCGCTCGCTGACCTCGGTGATGCGGAAACCCTTGTTCCGCACGGGCTCCACGAGGCCCTCGCGGGCCAGGTCGAGCATGGCCTCGCGGACCGGGGTGGCGGAGACGCCGAGGTCGGCGGCGAGACCGGGGGCCGAATAGACCTGGCCGGGGCGCAGTGCGCCGGCGATGAGCGCCGCGCGGAGCGCGTGGCCGACCTGGTCGCGGAGCCGCTCCTGCGCCCGGACGAGGCCGTACTGCTTCAGGTCACCCATCGTGTGTCCTCCGGGACGTCGCGGAGGGGCATCGTACAATGTCACGTTTCTCCGGCCGTCGCTGCGGCGCGAGCCGTACGCGGTCGCGCGGGCCGGTCGCCGGGCGCGCGGGCCGCCGGTCGCCGGTCGCCGGTCGCCGGTCGCTGACGCACGAGGCCTCCCCGGGCGGCGGGGGCGGAGCCCGGGGAGGCCTCGTGCGTCGCGGCGGCGGCGGTTCAGGCCGACGGCGGTTCAGGCGGCCGGGACCGGCTGCTGGCGCTCGGCCTCGTCCGCCGCGGGGTCGCCCTCGCTGAGGCCGACCCGGTCGTGCAGCTTGCGCAGGCCGCGCGGGGCGTACCAGGCGGCGCCGCCGAGGACCCGCATCGCGGCGGGCACCAGCACGCCGCGGACCAGGAGCGCGTCGATCACCACGGCGAGACCGCTGCCGATGCCGAACATCATCAGGAAGCTGATGGAGCTCGTGCCGAAGGCGAAGAAGCTGACCGAGAGCAGACCGGCGGCGACGGTGACGATCCGGCCGGTCCTGGCGAGTCCCTGGGTGACGACGCTCTCGCGGTCGTGTCCCGCGTCGTGGAGCTCCTTCATCCGGCTGGTCACGAACACCTCGTAGTCCATCGACAGTCCGAAGGCCACGCAGAAGAACAGCACGGTCATGGAGGTGTCGAGCGGCTGCGGGGTGAAGCCGAGCCAGGAGGAGAGGTGGCCGTCCTCGAAGATCCAGACCATGACGCCGACGGAGGCGGTGAGGCTGACGGCGTTGAGGACGAGCGCGCGCAGCGGCTGGACGACGCTGCCGGTGAAGAGGAAGAGCAGGACGAAGGTGGTGACGACGATCAGTCCGGCGGCGATGGGAAGCCGGACGCCGATGGAGTGCTTGGAGTCGACCAGGCGGGCGTCCTGGCCGCCGACGAGGACGTCGGTGCCCGCCGGCGGGGCGACCGCGCGGATCTCCTCGGCGAGGCTCTGGGCCTCCTCCGACTTGGTGGGATGGCTGATGGTGACGACGAGCCGCTGGGCGTCGTCGCGGCCGAGGGCCGCGGCGGCGGGGCCGGGCCGGCCGGCGGTGCCGTCGCGGTACGAGCCGGTGCTGGTGGCGACCTGCTCGACGCCGTCGAGGCGGGACACCTCCTTCGCGTACTCCTGGAAGGCGGTGCCGGTGGCGCCGTTGAGGGCGACGATCTGGACGGCGTTGTTCTCGTCGCCGGGGAAGTCCTCCTGGAGCTGGGTGGCGACCTGGCGGCTGCCGGCGCTCTCGGGCAGGACGCGCTCGTCCGGGGTGCCGAAGGTGACGGAGAGGAGGGGGCTCGCGGCCAGCAGCATGAGGGCGAGGACCGGGAGCGCGGTCAGCGCGGGCCTGCGCATCACGAGGGCGGCGAGCTTGCCCCAGAACGGCGTGTCGGTGCGCTGGACGCGCGCGGCCCACGGCAGGCGGCCCTTGTTCACACGGGGGCCGAGGGCGGCGAGCATCGGCGGGATGACGAAGAGGGCGCTGAGGGCGGAGATGAGGACGACGCCGATGCCCGCGTACGCGAAGGAGCGCAGGAAGAACGGCGGGAAGATGAGGAGGGCGGCGAGCGCGGCGATGACGGTGGCCGCCGAGAAGACGATGGTGCGGCCTGCGGTCTGGACGGTGCGGCGCAGGGCGTCGTCGACCTCGGCGCCCGCGGCCAGTTGCTCGCGGAAGCGGCTGACGAGCAGGAGCGCGTAGTCGATGCCGAGGCCGAGGCCGAGGGCGGTGGTGAGGTTGATGGCGAAGACGGAGACCTCGGTGGCGCTGCCGATGACGAAGAGCTCGGCGAAGGTGCCCATGACGGCGAACATCCCGATGACGAGCGGGAGGAGCGCGGCGACGACGCTGCCGAAGGCGAGGACGAGCAGGACGAGGGTGATGGGTACGGCGATGGCCTCGGCGATCGCGAGGTCCTTGCCGACCTGCGTGGTCACGTCGTTCATGATCGCGGAGAGGCCGCCGGCCTGGACCTCGACGCCGTTCCTGACGCCGCCGTGCTCCTCGATCACGGCCTTGGCGAGGTCGGCGCGTTCGTTCTCGTCGCCGTTCACATGGGCGAGGACGAGGGCCTTCTTGCCGTCGCGGGAGGCGAGGGCGTCGGCTCCGGTGTCCCAGTAGGAGATGACGTTGCCGACCGTCGCGTCCTTCTTGAGCGCCTCGGTGAGGGTACGGCCCCGCTCCTCGACGGCCGGCGAGTCGAGCGGACTTCCGTCCACGGCGCGGACGAGCAGGACGAGGTCGGTCTCGCCGCCGAACTTCTCGTCGATGACGCTCTGGGCGCGCGCCGAGGGCGCGTCGGGGTCGTCGAAGCCGCCGCTGAGCAGCTTGCCGAAGGCGCCGACGCCCAGCGCGCCCATCAGGGCGACGACGGCGGCGGCGAGCACGAGAAGTAACCGGGTCCTGCGCAGTGCGAGTTCGGCGATCCTGGTGAGCACGGTGGGCACTTCCCTTGGGTGAGTCGAGGGTGAGGGCGTGGTGGTGACAGGGGGGCGGTGTGGCCCCGGCCGCACATCCGGGGCCACACCAGGAGCCGGAGGAAGCGGCGACGAACCCCCCTCCGCACGGGGAGGGTGGCCATGTCAGAATAGACAGCGGCACTAGCCGTTGTCTACTGAGGGCCCGGGTGCGCCCGTCGTCCCCTCTCCCCCGTCGTCGGGAGCCGCCGCCCCGTCCGAGGCCTCCGGGCGGGCGGGTTCCTCGCCCGGATACACGTCCGGGTACACCCCGGCTCCCATGCAGAACACCGCCCGCCAGCCCAGTGCCGACGACGGCCGTTCACCCATGACCGCTCACCTCCGCCCTCCCCTTCGCCCGCGCGCCTCAGGCCGGCACCGGTACGACCCCGGGCGGTACGACCCGGGGCGCCCCGACCGGGGCGAGCAGGCCCGCGATCATCCGGCCCATCTCCAGGGACTGGTCGCGGTTGAGCCGGGGGTCGCAGGCGGACTCGTAGCACCGGCCCAGGTCGGCCGGGGCCACCGCGCCGCCGCGCGCGGAACCCGAACCGCCGCCGACGCACTCGGTCACGGCGGCCCCCGTCATCTCCAGGTGCACCCCGCCCGGGTGGGTCCCGAGCGCCCGGTGCACCTCGAAGAAGCCGGCGATCTCGTCGTGGACGTCGTCGAAGTGCCGGGTCTTGTGTCCCGACTGCGCGGTGTAGGTGTTGCCGTGCATCGGGTCGCAGACCCAGACGGCGGGCGAGCCCGACTCCGTCAGCGCCTCGATCAGCCGGGGCAGCACCCGCCGCACGGCCCGCGCGCCGACCCGGACGACGAAGGTGAGCCGCCCCGGGACGCGGCCGGGGTCGAGCCGCCGGGCGAGGGCGAGGAGATCGGCCGGTTCGGCCGTCGGCCCGATCTTCACCGCCACCGGGTTGGCGACGCCCGCCAGGTGGTCGACGTGCGCGCCCCCGAGGTCACGGGTCCGCTCCCCCACCCACAGGAGGTGGCCGGAGGCCGCGTAACGGCGCCCCGGGGACCGTACGTCGAGACGGGTGAGCGGCCGCTCGTAGTCGAGGAGCAGGCCCTCGTGGGAGACGAACAGGTCCCGTCGGGCGTCGGGCGCCACGGACCGCAGATAGGTGTCGAGGTGCTGGAGCGTGGCGCGGGCGGCGGTGTACGCGCGGAGCATCCGGTGCGGGTCGGGCACGCGCTCGGCCTCGGTGAAGCCCACGCCGTTGACCGCGTCGCCCCGGTAGACCGGGAGGGTGACGTCGCCGCGGGTCTCGGTGGGGCGGGAGCGGGGCTTGGCGTACTGGCCGGCCATCCGGCCGACCGTCACCACCCGCGTGCCGGTGGCGCGTTCGAGACCGGACGCCATCCTCAGGAGCGTCTCGGCGGTGGCGTGCACGGCCTGCGGCGTCACCCGGTCGAACACCTCGGCGCAGTCGCCGCCCTGGAGCAGGAACGCCTCGCCGCGGGCGACCTCGGCCAGCCGCGCGTGCAGCCGGTCCACGTCCTCGGGGGCGACCAGCGGGGGCAGCCCGGCGAGCCGGCCGCGCACCCAGCGCAGCGCGGCCGGGTCGGGCCAGTCCGGCTGCTGGGCGGCCGGAAGGTCCGTCCGGGGGACGGACGTCTGATCGAACTCGCTCATGTCGTCCTCAGCCTCACGCTTCTGCGGTCGCGGGTGCGGGTGCGGTACGCCACGGGACGGGCGGCGGCGGAGGACCGACAACACCGGCACCCGCCCGTGCCCCGGTGCCTGCCCGTACCCCCGTGCCCGCGGGCTCGCTCAGCAGCGAGACCAGCAGGTCACCGACGATCCCGCGGCCGTCCCGGGTCATCACGGACGCGGGATGGAACTGCACGGAGGCGAAGCCCGGTCCGCGCAGGGCGTGCACCTCGCCGGTCGCGGCGTCGCGCGCGACCCGGACCGTGCCCGGCCGCACGGCGACACCGGGGAAGGCGTCCGTCTCGCTGACCGCCGCGAAGGAGTTGTAGAAGTAGACGAGTTCGCGGCGGCCGAAGAGGTCGATCTCGTGCTGCGCGCCCTGGTGGGGGACCTTCTTGCGGACCAGGGGCAGCCCGAGGAGGCCGCTGAGCACCTGGTGCCCGAGGCAGACCGAGAGGAACGGCGTGCCGCGTTCGAGGAGTTCGCCGGTGGCCTCGTACAGGTAGCCGATCTTGGGGTGCTCCACCTCGCGCGGGTCACCGGGGCCCGGGCCGACGATGACGAGGTCGGCGCCCTCCAGGAGGAACATCTCGTCGAAGCGCCGGACGTCCACGGTGCAGCCGAGCGAGCGCAGCAGCGTCGCCCCCATCGCCGTGAAGGTGTCCTCGGCGTCGATGATCAGCACCCGGCGCCCTTCCAGGCCGGGGCGGGCCTGCGAGCGGGCCGTCGGCGGGGCCTGCCAGAAGGGCGCGAGGGGCGCGTTGCGCGCGGCCAGCGCCTCGGCGACGCCCGGCAGTTCGGCGACGCCCGGCAGTTCGGCGACGGCGGGTCGTTCGGCGACCTCCGGCCGGGCCGCGGAAGCGCGGCCGGTGACGGGAGCCGGGGCGGCCGCGGGCCGCTCCTCCCCGTCGTAGAGCGCGGCGAGCAGTCCGGCCGCCTTGGCCCGGGTCTCGACGGACTCGGCCGCCGGGTCGGAGTCGCGGACGAGCGTCGACCCCACGCCGAGCCGCAGCGTGCCGGTGGCGTCGACGTCGGCCGTACGGATCAGGATGGCGGAGTCCATGGTCCGGCCGCCCCGGGCGTCGCGGCCGATGAGCGCGGCGACCCCGGAGTAGTAGCCGCGGCCCTCGGGCTCGAAGCGGGCGATGACCCGGCAGGCGCTCTCCACCGGGCTGCCGGTGACGGTCGGCGCGAGGAGGGTCTCCTTGAGCACCTCGCGGACGTCACGGGTGGTGCGGCCCTCGATGTAGTACTCGGTGTGGGCGAGGTGCGCCATCTCGCGCAGCCGGGGGCCGAGCACCTGCCCGCCCTCGTCGCAGACCCGGCTCATCATCTTCAGTTCCTCGTCGAGGACCATGTAGAGCTCGTTGGTCTCCTTGTCGTCGGAGAGGAACGCGAGGACGCCCTCGGCCGTGGGTCCCTCCGGCGGGTAGCGGTACGTGCCGCTGATCGGGTTCATGACGGCGGTGCCCCGGTCGAGGGTGATGTGCCGCTCGGGGCTGGCCCCGACGAGCGTGCGGTCGCCGAGGTGGACGAGGAAGGTCCAGTACTGTCCCGGGGCGCCGTTCAGGAGCCGGGCGTAGAGGGCCAGGGCGGCCGGGACGGACCAGCCCTCCAGCTCGGCGGTGAACGTCCGCTTGAGGACGAAGTTGGCTCCGGCGCCCGCGCCGATCTCCTCGTCGAGGATGCGCCGCACGGTCGCCGCGTACTCCTCGTCGTCCCGGTCGAAGCGCCCGTCCCGCACCCGGATCGGGTACGCCGCCCCGTCGGGGAGCCGGGACACGACCGCGTCGAGCGGCAGCGCGGCCTGCTCCTCGACGGTCATGGCGAGCAGCGGGGTCTTGTCGTCGACGTGCGCGAAGCCCTGCTCGGCGATCTGGCGGTACGGGACGAGGACCAGCAGCTCGTGCCGCCCGCCCGTGCTCGCCTCGTCCGCTCCGGTGTGCTCCCGTACGGGCAGGTCGGCGAGGTCCGTGAACCGTTCGACCGGGCCGGTCAGGAGGTCCACCCGGGGCGGCGCCTCCGGGTCCGCCGACTCGGGCCGGAACAGCAGGGCGAACGGCGCGGTGCTCGCGCCGCCCGCGATCCGGTCGAGGAGGGCGTACGGGTCGGGGGTCGCCGGGCCCGGGGCCGCCGCGTCCGGGGTCGACGGGTCCGGGATCGTGGTCCTGCTCATGCGCGCTCACCCGCCCCCGCGGACACGCCGCCCGCCGTCGCCGCCGCGAGGCCGGCACCCGCACCGGCCGCGAACGCGTCGCACAGTTCCTTCGTGGGCAGCACCATGGCGCACCGGGCGGCCGCGTACTCCAGGGCCATGCGGTGCTCCGCGGTGCCGAAGTCGGCCACCGCGTCGCCCGCCAGGAAGGTGCGGACGCCGTGGGCGAAGCCCTCGCAGGCCGTCTGCAGGATGCCCACGTGCGCGTACACCCCGCAGACAACGAGCTGGTCCCGCCCCGCCTCGCGGAGCAGGTCGAGCAGCTCGGTGTCGAAGTAGGCGCTGGGCCGCCACTTGGTGAGGACCGTGTCGCCCGCCCCGGGGGCCAGTTCGTCGACGATCTGGCGGTGGGCGGGATCCGCGCTCATGCCGGGGCCCCAGAAGTCGACGAGCAGGCCGCGCTGCTCGGGCGTCATGCCGCCCGGCTGGGCGGTGTAGACGACGGGCACGCCCGCGACGACGGCCGCCTCGCGCAGCGCGACCGCGTGGGCGAGCAGCTCCTCGCGCGGGGACGCGCCCCGGGGGAAGGGCCGGAGGAAGTACCGCTGCATGTCGTGGATCAGGAGCACGGCGCGGGCCGGGTCGACCGTCCAGGAGGCGGTGTTGCGCGGCAGCTCACCGGCCGTCGGCATGGGATAGGGGGGAATCTCGGGAAGGGAGTTCTCTGCCATGGTGTGGCCCTTCTGGTCGACAGGGCGACGACGCGCCCCGGGCGGGTCAGACGCCGAGGGTGGCTCCGCCGTCAACGGTCAGGTCCTGCAGGGTGATGTGGGCGGCGGCGTCGGACAGCAGGAAGAGCACCGCCTGCGCCACGTCGGAGGGGCGGGCCAGACGGCCGGTGGGGATGCCGACGCGGAATGCCTTCGCGACGCCCTCGATCGAGGCGGCCTCCGCGCCGTCACCGGACCAGAGGGAGGTCAGCATCGGGGTGTCCGTGGAGCCGGGCGCGACGACGTTGCAGCGGATGCCGTGGCCGGCGAGTTCCAGGCCGAGGCACTTGGTGAAGGCCTGGGCGGCGGCCTTGGACGCGGCGTAGGCGGCCATGTCGGTGCGGGCGGTGCGGGCGCAGTTGGAGGCGACCGTCACGATGGCGCCCCTGCGGCGCTCCTTCATGCGGGCCGAGACGGCGCGGGAGACCAGGAAGACGCCGGTGGCGTTCACCGCGAGGGTGTCGTGCCAGTCCGCGTCGGCCAGGTCGTGCACGGATCCGGGGCGCAGAATGCCGGCGGCGTTCACCAGCCGGTCGACGGGGCCGAGTTCGCGCTCGGCCGTCTCCACGACGTCCGCCACGTCGGCGGCGCTGGAGACGTCGGCGGGGAGCACGAGCAGGCGGGCGGCGGCCCCGGGGCCGCCGTCGGCGCCGCCCTTCAGCTCGGTGGCGAGGGCGTCGAGCGCCGCCCGGTCCCGGTCGACCAGGCCGACCGAGACGCCCCGGGCGTACAGGGCGCGGGCGATCTCGGCCCCGATGCCGCCGGCCGCGCCGGTGACGAGGGCGACCTCGCCGTGGGCGCCTCCGGCACGGGCGGGCGCGACGGAGGACCGCGCGGGTGCTGTGGTCACTTCTCCTCCTGGGTCCGGTGCGGTACGGGTCGGGCCGCGGCCGCGCCGGACGCGGCCCCGCTCGGTGCGGAGGCGTTCGCCGGGGCCCCGCTCGGTGCGGGCGCGCCGGAGCGGCGGCGGGCGGAGCGGGCGTACAGCCGGTCGACGGCCTCGCGCTCCACGCCGAGGCAGCGCACCGAGAAGGAGCGGAGCGCCTCCTCGTACGCGGCGAGGAGTTCGTCCTCGTCGACGGTGACGCTGCGGCCGCCCTCGATGAGCACCCGGCCGCCGACGACGACGGTGTCGATGTCGCCGGAGCCGGCCGTGGCCAGGAAGGTCTCCAGCGGCCGGGGGGTGTGGACGTACCGCCAGTCGTCCATGCGGACGAGCACGAAGTCCGCCTCCTTGCCGGGCTCCAGGCTGCCGATCCGGTCGTCCCAGCGCAGGCCGCGGGCGGCGAGGCGGGTCGCCATGGCGAGGGCGTCGGTGGGGACGACGACCGTGGAGTCGGCGTACAGCTCGTTGTGCCCCTGCCAGGCCGCGCGCATCTGCTCGGTCATGCCCGCGAAGACGAGCGGCTGGCCGTCGGTGGAGAGGGAGACGTCGAGTCCGGCGCGGCGCAGCTCCGGGATGAGCCGGGTCTCGGTCATGGCGGACTCGCCCGCCCCGCCGTACTTGGCCGGCGAGTGGCTGAGGTGGACGCGGCCGGCGAGGAGCAGCTCGCGCTCCTCGGCGTCGACGAAGGCGGTGTGGACCGACATCAGCCGCTCGTCGAGGAGGCCGAGGTCGGCGAAGCGCCGTACGGGCGTGGCGCCGTAGTACTGCTCGACGACGGCGGACTCGTTGCGCTGGGCGCCGATGTGGGAGGCGAAGCCGGTGTCGTGCCGGGCGACGAGTTCGGCGAGGCCCCGGCCGAGCTCGTCGGTCATGTTGGTGCCGTAGACGGCGGTGGGGCGGGCCTTGAGGAGCCCGGTGGTGTCCGCCTCGCAGCGCTTGATCAGCGCCTCGACGCCGGCGAGGAGCGCGTCGGTGTCGCGGGTGCGGCGGAAGCGGCTCTCGCCGGGCGCGCAGACGGCGTCCGCCGCCCAGGTGCTGATCGAGCACCGCATGCCGAGGCCGACGGCGGCGGCCGCCAGGGCCTCGGGGCGGTTGACGGAGCCGACGTCGCCGAGGGTGGTGGAGCCGGCGCGCAGCTGGGTCCAGAGGGAGAAGCGTGCGATCGCCTCGGCCTCGTCGGGGGTGAGGCCGTCGATCATATCGTGGAACGCGTCGAAGACCGCGGACGTACGGTGCATGTCGCCGCCCCTGGCGAGGAACCCGGGCTTGTCCTCCCGGTCCGACGCCGGGCGGAAGGCGCCGTTGAACGGCAGGCGGGTGGCGAAGAGTTCGTGCCAGTGGGCGTTGACGAAGCCGGGCATGGCGAGCATCCGGCGGCCGTCGATCGTGCGCAGGGCGGCCCGCGCGGCCGGGTCGAGGGCGGCGACGGCGGCGTCGACCTCGGCCGTCGTGCCGACGGCGGCGATCCGGCCGTCGACGACGAGCAGCGAGCCGTCGGGCAGGACCCGGTCGGTGGCGTCGGCGGGGTAGACGTACGCCCCGCGCAGCAGCATCGGGGCGGGGGCCCCGGCGGCGTCCGGCTCCGGGGCGGTCACGCGGCACCGCCGTCCGGCGCCGCGGCGGCGGTGCGGGCGCGGACCTGCTCCAGGTGCAGGGCCCAGCCGCCGACGGTGGGTCCGGCGACGAGCGTGTCGAAGTCGACGGGCGTCCCGGCCCGGCGCCACCGGCTGCTGATCCGCATCACGTCGAGGGACGCGAGGCCGAGGTGGACGAGGTTGGCGTCGTCGGCCAGTTCGGACGGGTCCAGGCCGATGAGGGCGGAGACGGCCTCGCGCACCTCCTGCCGGGTGGTCTCGGCCGCGTGCTCTGCGCTCACTTCAGTGCTGTCCATGGGAGTCGGAGTCCTCGTCTCTGCGGATGCGGGGAGGGGGGTACGGGCGGCGGCGGCACGCGGGCCGGTCGACCGGTGCCGGCACGCGGACCGGCCGGCCGGCGGCGGGGCCCGGCCGGGTCAGGCGTCGGCGCGCGTCGGGATGAAGGCGCCGGTCTCGGGCAGGGACTCGCCGCGGGCGAGGGCGCCCAGCGCCTTCTTGTCGATCTTGCCGAGCCCGGTGAGCGGCATCTCCTCGATGTAGACGACCCGGTCGGGCAGCTTGAACTCGGCGAGCCCGCGCTCCAGGAGCGCCTTCTTCAGGTCGGGCAGCGTCGGCTGCTCGGCCCCCTCCTCGGTGACGAGGTAGGCGCAGGTCCGCTCCCCGAGGAACTGGTCCGGCACCGGCACGACCGCGGCGACCGCGACGGCCGGGTGGGCGAGGAGGTGGCCCTCGACCTCGGCCGCGGAGACCTTGTCGCCGCCCCGGATGACGACGTCCTTGATGCGGCCCTCGATGACGAGGTCGCCGTTCTCGGTGAGCCGGGCGAGGTCGCCGCTGCGGTAGAAGCCGTCGGCGGTGAAGGCCTTCGCGTTGTGCTCGGGGGCCCGGTAGTAGCCCTGGAGGGTGTACGGCCCGCGGGCGAGGAGTTCGCCGACGCCGCCGGCCGGGAGGTCCTCGTCGTTCTCGTCGACGATGCGGATCTCGTCGGCCGGCGAGATGGCCCGGCCCTGGGTGGTGAGGACGGTCTCGGCGGGGTCGCCGTCCCGGGTGAAGGTGAGCAGGCCCTCCGCCATGCCGAAGACCTGCTGGAGGCGGCAGCCGAGGACCGGCTCGACGCGCTCGGCGATCTCCGGGTAGAGCTTGGCGCTGCCGACCTGGAGGACGCGCAGGCTGGTCAGGTCGTCGTCGAGCCACTCGGCGCCCTCCAGCCACAGCTGGAGCACGCTCGGGACGACGGAGGTGACGGTGACCTTCTCCCGCGCGATGACGGGGAAGCAGTGCTCGGGCGTCGGGTCGTCGGCGAAGACGACGGTGCCGCCGACCCGGAGGGTGCCCACGACACCGGGGCAGCCCCAGGTGAAGTTGAACTCGACGGGGAGCGTGGCCAGGTAGACGTCGCGGTCGCCGAGCCCGGAGGCCTCGGCGGCGGCCCGTACCTGGTACGTGTAGTCGTCGTGGGTGCGCGGGATCAGCTTGGGCAGGGCGGTGGTGCCGCCCGAGAGCAGGAAGAACGCCGCGTCGGAGGGGTCCGGTACGGGGAAGGCGGGGCCCTCGTCGGGGTCGGCGTCGACCTCGGAGAGCGGCACGACGGGCGTGGCGCCCTCGGCGTCCTTGCTGTCCTCGCCGTGGACGAAGAGCGTGCGCAGGGTGGGGACCTCGTCGTGGACGCGGCGGGCGAGCGCCGGGTGGTCGAAGCCGCGGAGCAGACCGGGGAAGACGTATCCGGTCGCGCCCGACAGCTCGCAGAGGTGGCGGATCTCGCTGTGGCGGTGGGCGGGGAGGGCGAACACGGGCTTCGCCCCGACCAGGAAGAGCGCGAAGCAGACCTCGACGAACTCGGGGCAGTTGGGCAGCTGGACGACCACCCGGTCGCCCTGCTCGATGCCGTGCTGCCGGAAACCGGCCGCGATGCGGCGCGCCCGGTCCTCCAGGCCCGCGTAGCTGATCCGTCGGCCGCCGCCCACCAGAGCGGTCTTCGGACCGTGGACGCGGGCCGCGTCGGACAGGAGCCGTACGAGGCTCTCGCCGCGCCAGAGTCCTTCGCGGCGGTAGCGCTCCGCCCGGTCCGCGGGCCAGGGAGTGCAGCCTTCCAGCATGATGTCTCCTCGGTGCTGTGTACGTGGGGGTCGGTCGCCGGGCGTCGGCTCGGGAGGTGGTCGGGGCCCGGAGGGGCGCGGGGCGGGACCGTCAGGCGGCGGGCGTGTGCTCCGGGCCGGTCGTGTGCTCCTGGGCGGTCGTGTGCTCGGGGGCGGGGGCCGCGGTGATCTCCAGGACGGCGCACCCGGCCTCCATGCCGGTGGCGGCGCCGACGAGGAGGACGTGGTCGCCGGGGACGACCTCGCCGGAGAGCCAGAGCCGCTCCAGGCCGATGACGAAGTCGCTGACGCCGGTGTGGCCGATGCGGCGGACGATGTCCCAGATGCCGCGCTCGGGCGTGATGCCGAGGGGCTCCAGGAACATGGCCTGGAGCGGGTCGAGGTGGAAGCCGACGTGGCAGACCCGCTTGACCTGGTCCATCGTCAGGCCGGCCTCCTTGAGGGTGCGCTCGGCGACGTCCGCGACCTGGTCGCCGAAGTGGCCGACGGGCGGCTTCACGCCGTTCGCCCACTGCTTGCGCCAGTACTGGATGCGGGAGTCGAAGTCGAGCGGGATGCCCTCCGTGATGCTCGGCGGGAGCAGCTTCTCGCCGCCGCGGTGGAGGGCCTCCATGCGCGGGTCGGAGAGCGAGCCGACGGCGAGGACCCGGGCGAAGCCGGGGCGGCGCGAGACGACGAGCGAGGCGCCGGCGTCGGCGAAGAGGAACAGCTTGGAGGCGGTCCAGCGGTTCACCATCGGGGTGGAGAAGTTGTCTCCGGTGGTGAGGAGGACGGCGTCCTTCTCGGGGCAGGCCGTCAGCCGGTGCGCGGCCGCCTCCAGGGAGGCCAGCATGCCGAGGCAGCCCTGGCGCAGTTCGAGGGCGGGGACGGGCCGGTCGAGCGTGTTGAGCAGGACGTAGTGGGGGGACGACCAGCCGTCGGGGCCCTGGTGGTAGGTGTTGCTGTGCAGCAGCGCGGCGAAGTCGTCGGGCGTGTGTCCGGAGCGGGCGAGGGCGGTCTTCGCCGCCCGGATCGCCATGTCGGGGGCGGAGACGGTGTCCTCCACCGCGATGGACTCGATTCCGGACGCCTCGCACTCGGCGGCGTCGTACCAGCCGGCTTCGACCGCCCGCCGGGTGGGAACCAGTTCGGGGACGTAGGTCCCCACACCTGCCAGATGAATGTTCTCGAGCTTCACCCTCGGCCTCTTTCGTCTCCGCAGTGCGCGTGTCGTCGGCTCTCGTGTCGTGACCGCTGATCAGCCCAACACGGGCGCTCGGGGCGCTTCGTGAGTAGGCGTCACTCACGTTGGGGCCGGGCGGGGCGCGGGGCGGCGGCGTTTCCTCCCGGCGGCCGCGTGCCCGGGGCTCCGGCGGGCGGCCACGGGCGGCGCCGGGCCGGGCGTGCTGAGTGGTGGGTACTCAGGCCGTCCCGATGGCCCCGCTGCTGTGCTGGCGCGCGGTGGCCGCGGTCCACACGGAGGGCCGCGGGGCGATCCGGAGGAGACGAGAGCTGTGGTGGAACGACGGCCCGCGATGGGCGACTGGACGAGCCTCGACGAACTGCGGGCGCTGCAGCACCGCCGGCTGGAGCCGCTGCTCGCGCGGGCCGGGCGCTCCCCGTTCTACCGGGCGCGGCACGCGGGCGGGGCGGCGCCGACGACCCGGAAGGACTTCTTCCTCCTGGAGCCGACCACCAAGGACGACCTGCGCGACGCCTACCCGTACGGCCTGCTGGCCGTGGACCGTTCGCTGCTCGCCACGTACCACGAGTCCAGCGGCACCTCGGGCCGGCCGACCGCCTCGTACTACACCGAGAACGACTGGGCCGACCTGGCCGAGCGGTACGCCCGCAAGTGGGTGGGCATCGAGGCCTCGGACACCTTCCTGGTCCGCACCCCCTACGCGCTGATGATCACCGGGCACCTGGCGCACGCGGCGGCCCGGTCGCGCGGGGCGACGGTCGTGCCGGGCGACAGCCGCTCGGCGGCCACGCCTCCCGCGCGGATCATCCGCGTCCTGCACGACCTGGACGTGACCCTGACCTGGTCCAATCCGACCGAGACGCTGCTGTGGGCGGCGGCCGCGCGGGCCGCGGGGCGGGCGCCTGAGAAGGACTTCCCGGCGCTGCGGGCGCTGTTCGTCGGCGGCGAGCCGCTCAGTCCGGCCCGCCGGGACCGGATCAGCGAGATCTGGAACGTGCCGGTGGTGGAGGAGTACGGCTCGACGGAGACGGGCACCCTGGCCGGGCAGTGCCCGGAGGGGCAGCTGCACCTGTGGGCCGACCGCGCCCTGTTCGAGGTGCTGGATCCGGCCACCGGGACGCTGTCCGAGGAGGGCCGCGGCCGGCTCGTCGTCACGCCCCTGTACCGGGAGGCGATGCCGCTGCTGCGGTACAACCTGGACGACGACGTGCGGATCTCCTGGCCGGACTGCGCCTGCGGATGGCGGCTGCCGGTCGTGCAGGTCTACGGGCGCTCCGGTTTCGCCCACCGGGTGGGCGGGGGCACGGTGGACCAGCACCGTCTGGAGGAGCTGGTCTTCGGGCTGCCCGCGCGCGACGAGGTCGTCTTCTGGCGGGCGAGGGCCGAGCGGGACCTGCTGCGGGTGGAGCTGGAGGCGGCCGAGGGGCGCGGTCCGGCGGCGGTGGAGGCGCTGACGGCGGCGATCCGGGCCACGCTCGGGGTGCCGTGCGAGGTGACGGCGGGCCCGCCCGGGACGCTGGTGCCGCTGTCGGCGCTGACGGCGGACCCCGACGTGCTGAAGCCGCGGGGCCTGTTCGGCCCGGACGAGGACTGGGACCGCGCGCTGCTCTACTACTGAGGCCGCGGCTCCCTTCCCGCGTACGGCTTACAGCGGGGTGGCGGCCGCCGCGCCGTCGGCCAGCATCACGGCGATGCCGTCGAGGGCCCGTTCCACGGTGTACGCGTAGAACTCGGCCTCCAGGGCGCGGATGGCCTCCGGGTCGTCGGCGCCCTTGCCGACGACGGCCTCGCCGACCACGGCGAGGCCGGGGTGCTCGGCGTCGCCCCGGTGCGAGGAGAGGATTCCGGCCAGCCGGGCGCGGGCGTCGGGCAGGTGCTCGGCGCGGTCGTCCTCGACGGCGACGAGCATGAAGGCGCTGTTGGTGAGGTAGCGGTACGCCGCCGTGGCGCCGTCGCCGAACCCGGCGCGCCGGAGCACCAGGATGCCGCGGTCCATCAGCTGCAGGGCGGAGGGCATGGTGGGGCCGGTGCGCACCAGTCGGCGGGCCACGCCGGGATAGCCGAGGAGCACGCGGCGGCCGCCGATGAGCAGGGCCTCGAACCAGGCGCGCCACGGAAGGTCCGCGTCGGGCAGCGGCATCTGGCCGACGACGTGGTCGGCGACGGCGTCGGCGACGGCCTCCCGGTCACCGACGTGGTGGTAGATGACCCGGGGCCAGACCTCGAGTTCGGCGGCGAGCTGCCGGGTGGACCAGGCGTCCAGGCCGTGGGACGCGGTGAGTCGCACAGCGGCTTCGACGATCTTCCTCGCCGTCACCGGCGGCCGGTCCGCCGCCTTTCCCGAGCGCGTTCTGGGAGCGGTTGTTCCGGTCATACCAGGAACTGTAATGGACCTCCCCGTCATGACCGACCTCCCGTGGAACAGCTGACGAACAGCTGACGTCGCGCTCTCCGGGACGGTTTCCCGGCTTGACCCGCGCCGACCCCCACAACGTATAGTACTGCTATCCATTACCCACTGGGTAAGAACCCCGATCTGGGTCTATGGCAGATCTATGTCAACGGAGGAAGACGATGTCCGCGGATCCGGAACCCGCCGCGCTCGGCTCGTTACTGCAGCCCGTCAAGGGGCGGCTGATTCTGGCGTGCGTCTGCCAGGCGCTCGCCTCCCTGCTCGGCATCGTCCCCTTCGTCGCGGTCGCGGAGCTGGGACGGGAACTGCTGGCCGCCGGTCCGGTCGACGAGGACCGGGCCTGGGCGATCGCGGCCGTGGCCGCCGGAGCCCTGCTCGCCCGCATGCTCCTGCTGCTGGCCGCCAACACCGTCAGCCACTTCGCGGAGAACGACCTCCAGTACACGATCCGGCGCCGGCTCGTGGAGCGGCTGGGGCGGGTGCCGCTCGGCTGGTTCTCCGGCCGCAACTCGGCGTCCGTGAAGAAGACCGTGCAGGACGACGTCAACGCGATGCACCACCTGGTCGCCCACTCCCTGCGCGAACTGACCGCCGCCGTGATCGTCCCGGTCGCCACGCTGGTCTACCTCTTCACGGTCGAGTGGCGGCTCGCCCTGGTCACGATGGTCCCGCTGCTGCTCGGCCTCGCGCTCTTCGGCCGCACCGGAAACGCCTTCAAGGAGAACCTGCCCGCGCTCGACGCGGCGATGGGCGCCATCAACGGCGCGGCCGTGGAGTTCGTCCACGGCATCGCCGTCGTCAAGACCTTCGGCCAGGCCCGGCGCGCCCACCGCAGGTTCACCGAGGCCGCCGACCGCTTCGCCGACTTCTTCCGCGGCTGGGTCGGCTCGCTGGTGCGGCCCCGCGCGCTGTCGGAGATCGTGCTCTCCCCGACGCTCATGCTCTTCACCGTCATGGCGGGCGGCGCGCTGTTCGTGACGAACGGTTCGATGGCCGCCGTCGACGTGCTGCCCTTCGCCCTGCTCGGCGTCGGCATCACCACCCCCGTCCTCACCATCAGCTACGCGGAGGAGGAGGTCCGCGCCGCCACGGCGGCCGCCGGCCGCGTCCAGGCCGTCCTCACCGCCCCCGAACTCCCGCTCCCCGCGGTGCCCGGCACGCCCGGCCCCGGAGCCGTCACCTTCGAGGACGTCGACTTCTCGTACGACGGCGAGCACCAGGTCCTGCGCGGCGTCGGCCTCACCCTCGCCCCCGGCACCACCACCGCCGTCGTCGGCCCCTCGGGCGCCGGCAAGAGCACCGTGGCCGCGCTGCTCCCCCGCTTCTGGGACCCGGAGTCGGGCGCCGTCCGGATCGGCGGCACCGACCTGCGCGAGATCTCCCCCGCCGACCTGTACGGGCACGTGTCCTTCGTCTTCCAGAAGGTGCAGCTGCTCCGCGACTCGGTCCGGGCGAACCTCGCCGTGGCACGGCCGGAGGCGACCGACGCCGAGCTCGTGGAGGCGGCCAGGCGCGCCCAGATCCACGACCGGATCATGGAACTGCCCCGCGGCTACGACTCGGTGGTCGGCGAGGACGCCCGCCTGTCGGGTGGCGAGGCCCAGCGCCTCTCCATCGCCCGCGCGCTGCTCGCCGACACCCCGGTCATCGTCCTCGACGAGGCGACCGCCTACGCCGACCCCGAGTCGGAGGCCGCCGTCCAGGACGCGCTCTCCGAACTGACCCGGGGCAGGACCCTCCTGGTCATCGCGCACCGGCTGGCGACCGTCAAGGACGTGGACCGGATCGTGGTGATGGCGGACGGGGCGGTCGTCGAGCAGGGCACCCACCCCGAACTGCTGGCCCGCGGCGGCCCCTACTCCCGCATGTGGGCCGCCCACCAGCGCGCCGAGGGCTGGCGTCCGGGCTCCGAGAACGCGGGGACGACGGACACGGGGTCCCCGGGCGCGGGGACGTCCGGCGCCGGATCCACCGCTCCGCTGAACACCGCCGCCCAGGAGGTCGTCCGATGATCCGTCAGCTGTTCTCCGTCGTCGGCGCCGACGAACGCCGGCTGCTCCGCACCGTCCTCGCCCTCCAGATCGCCGGAGCCGTGGTGCAGGCCACCGCCTTCGTGCTGCTCGTCCCGGTCCTGCGGCGGCTCCTCGGCGCCGACCCGGACGCGGCCTGGCCGTGGGTGTGGGCCCTCGGCGCGGTCTGCGCCGTGCAGGCCGTGCTGTACTTCCTCGGCGCCAAGAAGGGCTTCGAGGCCGGGGCCTCGCTCTCCCGCGACCTGCACCACCGGATCGGCGACCACGTCTCGAACCTGCCGCTCGGCTGGTTCGGACCGGCCCGCACCGGCGAGCTGAGCGCGCTCACGACCAGCACCGTCATGGCCATCATGCGCGTCCCCGGCTATCTGGTCAGGCCGCTGATCAACGGCCTCCTGACACCGGCCGTGGTGGTCCTCCTGATGTACCTGTTCGACTGGCGGATGGCCCTCGCCGCGACCGTCACCGTCCCCGTGATCGTCCTCGTCTACCGCTGGAGCAGCGGGCTGACGGTCAAGGCCGACGACCTGCGGCACGCGACGATGACCGAGGCCGCGGGACGGGTCATCGAGTACGCCGACATGCAGCCCGTCCTGCGTTCCTTCGGGCGCTCCGGCGGAGCGGTCAGCCGGCCGCTCGACGCCGCCCTCTCCGCCCAGCGGGAGGCCTCGCACAAGGTGATGACGGCGGGCGTGCCGGGCCAGGCGGCCTTCACGCTCGTGGTCCAGGCCGCGTTCACCACGGTCCTCGTGTACGGGACGTACCTGGCGCTCGGCGGCTCGCTCGACGTGCCGGAGCTGATGGCGCTGCTGGTGCTGGCGGCCCGGTTCGTGGAGCCGATGACGGAGGCGGCCAACCTCGGCGGGGCGCTGCGCCAGGCCCGTGCCTCGCTGGGCCGGGTGCAGGAGCTGCTCGCCCTCGAACCGCTGCGGGAGCCGGTCCGGCCGGCCGAGGCGCCGCGCCGCTCGGACATCGAGTTCGACCGGGTCACCTTCGGCTACGAGTCCCGCAAGGTCCTCGACGACGTGTCCTTCACCGTCCCGGAGCGGACGATGACGGCGCTGATCGGCCCCTCGGGCTCCGGCAAGACCACGGTCACCCGGCTGATCGCGCGGTTCTGGGACGTGGACGCGGGCACCGTCCGGGTCGGCGGCACCGACGTCCGGGACCTGGTGACGGAGGACCTGATGTCCCGGATCTCCGTGGTCTTCCAGGACGTCTACCTCTTCGAGGGGACGATCGAGGAGAACATCCGGGTCGGCCGCCCCGACGCGACCGACGCGGAGGTGCGCGACGCGGCGCGGCAGGCGCGCGTCGACGAGATCGTGCACCGGCTGCCGGACGGCTGGGGCACGCAGGTCGGCGAGGGCGGCGCGGCCCTCTCCGGCGGCGAGCGCCAGCGCATCTCGATCGCCCGCGCCATCCTGAAGGACGCGCCGGTGGTGCTCCTCGACGAGGCCACCGCCTCGCTCGACCCCGAGAACGAGCAGGCCGTGCAGGACGCCCTGACGGCCCTGACCGCCGACCGGACGCTCCTGGTGATCGCCCACCGGCTCCAGACCGTGATGGCCGCGGACCAGATCCTGGTGCTCGACGGCGGCGGCATCGTGCAGCGCGGCACGCACGCGGAACTGATCGGCGAGCCGGGGCGCTACGCGGACTTCTGGCGCGAGCGGGACCGGGCGCGCGGCTGGCGGCTCGCCGCTCCGACGGCCGGCTGAGCCCGGAGCCGTACAGCGGAGCCGCACACCGGACGCGTACGTACGAGAAAGGGGGCCTCCCGGCGACGGGAGGCCCCCTTTCGTGGGGCGTGGGGGGGTGTGGGGGCTCGGCGGGTGTGGGGGCCGGGGGCGCAGGGGCGCGGGGGGGTCAGTCGCGGGCGTGCGGCGGGCGGGTCCCGGGTTCGCCGGCGATGCCCCAGCGGGTGGCCGGCACCTCCTGGAGCACCACCCAGGTGGCGGCGCGGGCCTTCTCGCCGAAGACCTCGGTGACGGCGTCGGTCAGACGGGCGATCAGCTCGGTCTCGGTCGTGCCGTCGAGCCGACCCTCGTAGAGCTTGACCTCGATGAGGGGCATGGGGGCGGTTCCTTCCGTGTCAGACGCTGTGCGCGGGAGCGGGCGTGGGGGCGGATGCGGGCGCGGGGGCGGCGGCCGGGGTCGCCGCGTAGGCGGCGGTCAGCGCCTCGTCGAGGGCGGTCTCCAGGTGCGCCACCTGGGCGTCCGTGAGCCCGGGGTGGCAGGGCAGGTTGACGTGCGCGGTGAACCACAGCTCCTCCGCCACCGGGCAGTCCCCGAGGCCGTGGCCGCGGTCGCGCCACTCGGGCAGCAGGTGCAGCGGGAAGTAGCGCAGCTGCACCTCGACGCCGCGCTCGTCGAGGCCCCGGACCAGGCCCTCGCGGGTTCCGGGCGGGCCCTCGACGAAGCAGGTGTAGAGGTGCTGGGCGTGCTCGAGGCCGGCCCGGGGGCGGCCCACCCGGGCCCCGGGGTGGCGGTCGATCACCGCGTCGAGCCGGGCCGCGATGGACTGCCGCCGGGCCACCAGCTCGTCCAGCCGGTCCATCTGCATGAGGCCGACGGCGCAGGCCGCCTCGGAGAGGGTGGCGTTCGTGCCGGACCGGCGGACCCGCAGGCAGGCCTCCTGGTAGACGGTCGCGGAGTACTTCATCCAGGGCAGCAACCCCGGCTCCTGCATGGGCAGTTCGGAAGCCGGGACGAACACGCCGTCGACCTCGTTCGAGCGGAGCCGGTGGATGCGTTCCGCCCAGTCGTCCCGGTCGAAGGTGAGCATGCCGCCCTCGCCGAGGGTCGTGATGTTCTTCGAGGAGTGGAAGCTGAAGCAGCCGATGTCACCGAGGGACCCGGGGCGCCGGCCGTCGTAACGGGAGCCGAGCGCGTGCGCGCAGTCCTCGACCACGAGGATCCCGCGCTCGCGGGCCATCGTGAGGATCTCGTCCATCTCGGCGGGCCAGCCGCCGTAGTGCACGAGGAGGATGGCGCGGGTGCGGTCGGTGATGAGGTTCTTCAGCTCGCGCGGGTCCATGTTGAGCGAGTCGGGGTCGACGTCGCAGAAGAGCACCGTGGCCTGGTGGTCGAGGAGCGGCTGGACCGTCGCCTGGAAGGTCTGCGGGGTGACGATGACCTCGTCGCCCGGCGCCAGGTCCAGCAGGTGGATCGCCAGTTCCAGGGCGACCGTGCCACTGGTCACGGTCAGCGCGTGGCGGGATCCGACATGCTCGCTGAAGCGTTTCTCGAACCTCTCCCGCCACGACCCCATCGACAGCGTGTCGTCGGACTCGATGAGCCGCTCCAGAGCCCGCTTCTCCGCTCCGCCGAGGATGCTTCCACGGCTCGCGTACGGGACGGCGTAGGTTCCGTGCATAACGTACCCTCCGGCTGGAATAGTGGTGTCACTGCCCGCCGATCGAATTGCTGGGCATGCGCATCGTAGAGTGCGCTCCCGCAGCCGCACACGGTCGAATGCGCACACTGACAAGTAATTGACATGCTGACGGCCGGGACCGTTCTCCCTTGACACGATTGTTCGCGCGACGGAAATACTGGGGGCCGACCCCGAAACGAACCGATGAGCGCAGGGAGCACGGCAGAGATGAAATTCGGTGTGAACTTCTTCCCCGTCATCGACCCCGAGGTGAAGAGCGCGACCGCCTACTACGACGAGACGCTCCGCCTGGTCGAGCTCGCCGAGGCGCTCGGGTTCGAGCACGCGCAGACGGTGGAGCACTACTTCACGGGCTACGGCGGCTACAGCCCCGACCCCGTCACCCTGCTCACCGCGATGGCCGCCCGCACGAGCCGCATCCGGATCGCCACGGGCGCCGTGATCCCCGCGTTCACCCACCCGGTGAAGCTGGCCGGCAAGCTCGCCATGCTCGACCACCTCTCGCACGGGCGCCTCGACGTGGGCTTCGGCCGGGGCTTCCTGCCCTCGGAGTTCGAGGCCTTCCAGATCGACATGGACGAGAGCAGGGCCCGCTTCCAGGAAGGGGTGGAGGCCTGCCGGCGCCTGTGGTCGGAGGAGGACGTGGTCTTCGAGGGCCGCTTTCACCGCTTCGGCCCCGTCACCCTGCTGCCCCGCCCGTACCAGGCCCCGCACCCGCCGATCTTCATCGCGTCGGCGACCAGCAGCGAGTCGTGCGCGGCGGCCGGGACCGCCGGACACCACCTGCAGATCGTGCCGTCGGTGACGTCGGCGGAGCAGCTCGCGGCGATGCTGAAGCACTACCGGGCCGCCTGGGACGAGGCCGGTCACGACACCGCGGAGCGCCGCATCCAGATCAAGTACACCTGCTACCTCGGCGAGGACGCGGCCGAGGCGCTGCGCACGGCGGAGCGGTACGAGCGCTCCTACGTCGCGCACATGGCGAAGGCGGTGGCGCCGCTGGCGGAGGTCGGCTCGGCGGACTACCCCGGGTACGAGAAGTTCCTGGAAAAGGCGATGAACTACGACTTCGCCGCCTCCCTCGCCGCGAACAAGGTTTTCGCCGGAAATCCGGAGGACGTGCGGAAGCAGATCTCGTGGGTGCGGGACGAATTCGGCACGGATCTGACGATGAGCCTGCAGTTCAATCCGGGCGGGCTTTCCTTCGCCCACGCGGCGCGCGCGATGGACCTTTTCGCCGCCGAGGTGATGCCGGAATTCACGGACGATTCCGACCGCTGACCCGGTCCGCCCCGGACGGCGCCCTCCGTCCGGGGCGGTGCTCCTCGTGCCTCGCGTCTCGCGCCCGGGGCCGGCTCAGCCGGTGCGCGTCGCCGCGGAGAGGCCGGGGGCGGCGCCCCGGGGCGCCGGCGACCGCTCGACCAGGGAGACCAGCCGGGCCAGTTCCGTACGGAGCGTGTCCTGCTCCGTCGTCAGCCGGTCGACCTGGCGGCGCAGCCGCAGCAGCTCGCGGGTCTGCGCGGCGCCGTCCACCCCGCCGGTCTCGGCGTACGGCTGCTCGGCCGGAGGCACGGGAGGCGTTCGGGCCGCGGGGACGGCGGCCGGGACGCCGGCGACGGTCGGTGCGGGGAGGGTGGGGCCCGGCGCGCGGCGGTGGCCGGCGTCGCTCAGGGCCCGCGCCTCGTTCTGCCGGCCGGACCGCCGGAGCGCGAGGACCAGCAGCTCGCGGAAGCGTTCCCGCGACGGATGGGCGACGACCAGCTCCTGGAGCTCGCCGATCACCTGCCGGTGACGGCCGTCGCGCAGCGACGCGTCGTACAGGTCCTCCAGGACCAGCCGCCGCTCCTCCTCCAGCCGGGCGGCCACCGCGGCGCAGATCGGACCGTGCGTCCCGCCCGCGAGGGCCGGACCGCGCCACAGCCGCAGCGCCTCCCGCAGCAGGCGGCAGGCGACGCGCGGCTCCGCGTCCAGCCGGCGCCTGCCCCGCTCCGCGCGCAGCCGGAACTGCACGCTGTCGATCTCCTCGGGCCGCACCTGGAGCAGATAGCCCGCGCCGCGCGCCACGAGCCGGGGCGAGCTGGCCCGGGGCGGCTCCAGGTCGATCAACTGCTGGCGCAGCCGGGAGACATGGGCCTGAAGGGCGTTGGCGGCCTTGTCGGGAGCGTGGTCGCCCCACAGCTCGGTGATGAGGTCCTCGGTCGCCACCGGAGTCCCGCCCCGGACGAGGAGCGCGCCGAGCAGCAGGCGCTGCTTGGGGCTGGTCAGCCGGACCCGTCGCTGCCGGTCCCCGTCACAGATCTCGGGCGGGCCCAGTACGCGGAACTCCATTCCTACCTCCACCCGTCGTCGCGGTCGGCGCTGAGCCGCGGCTCCGAGGCCATCACGGCCCGCCCGCGGCCCGCATGAGTACCGCGCTACTCAGTCCCCGCCGGTACGCCCCCGGCCCGTGCCCGGCCGCGGCGGCGCCGCGCGCGTCGGCGGCCGGGCCCTCCGGGAGCAGGTGAGTGGCGGCTACTCACCTGCGCGCCGGGGCGCGCGTGATCTGGTGGCCGTCACGTACCGCGACAACAGGTGGGGAGACAAGGCATGGCTCGCTGGGATGCGGAAGTGGCCGTCGTCGGCCTCGGCGCGTGGGGGTCGGCGACGCTGTGGAGACTGGCGACGAGCGGCGTCGACGCGATCGGCTTCGACCGGTTCACCCCGGGGCACGCCCTGGGCTCCACCCACGGCGGGTCCCGGATGTTCCGGATCACCTGCCTGGAACACCCCGGGCTCGTACCGCTCGCGCGCCGCTCCCGCGAGCTGTGGTCCGAGCTGGAGGAGGGCGCGGGCGAGCAGCTGTTCTTCCCGACGGGCGGGCTCCTGATCGGCCCGAGGGACGGGCACATCGCGGGCGGCACCCTGCGCGCCTCGCACACCCACGACATCAGGGTCCGCACGCTCTCGTCCCGGGCCCTCGCCTTCCGCTACCCGCGCCACACCGCCGTGCCCGACCACCACATCGGCGTCTGGGAGCCGTCCGCCGGCATCATCCGCCCCGAGCGGTCCGTACGGGCCGCGATCCGCCTCGCCACGGACGCCGGGGCGCGGGTGTACGCGGACACCCGCGTCCTCGGGATCGAGCGGGTGCCGGGCGGGGTGCTGCTGCGCACCGCGCAGGGCGGCACCCGGGTGCGCCAGGTCGTGGTGACGGTCGGCTCCTGGCTCTCGACGCTCTACCCCGGGCTGCCCCTGGAGACGCTGCGGATGCCCATCACCTGGTTCCGGCCCCTGGAGGCCGACTCCGCCTTCGCCCTCGAACGCTTCCCGGTCTTCATGCGCGAGCTCGACGACGGCCGCGTGCTGTGGGGCAACGGCAGGGAGGGCGGCCACGACGTGAAACTCGGCCTTGAGGAGCGGGGCAAGGTGTCGAAGCCGATCGACCCGGACGACAGCGACCGGTCGGTCACCCCCGACGACTGGTCGGAGCTGGCCCAGCTGCTGCCCGCGAAGGTCCCCGGCCTCACGCCGCTGCCCGCGAAGGTCGCGGTGTGCATGCTGACCCGCACCCCCGACGGGCAGTTCGTCGTCGGCCGGCCCGGCGGCGACCCGCGGGTGATCGTGGCGGGCGGCGACAACGCCCACGGCTTCAAGCACGCCACCGGCATCGGCGAGGCCCTGACGCACCTGGTCAAGGGCGAACCGACCAGGATGGACCTGGAGTTCCTCTCGCCGGGCCGCTTCCGCTGACCGTCCCCGCCCCTCCCGATCCCCTCCCCGACGACGGAAGGCACCTGATGACGTCTCCCCCGGCCCAGTCCGTGGCACCGCTGGTGGACGCCCAGCGGTTCCGCGACGCGATGGCACAGCTGGCGGCGCCCCTCGCCGTCGTGACGACCGTGGACGAGCACGGCCGCCGATGGGGGTTCACCGCGAGCTCCGTCGTCTCGGTCTCGCTCGACCCGCCGCTGCTGCTCGTCGGACTCGCCCGTACGTCGAGCTGCCACCGGGCGCTGACCGAGTCCCAGGAGTTCGTGGTCAACGTGCTCGGCGCCCGGCACCGCGCGCTCGCCGGACGCTTCGCCACCCACGGCGTCGACCGCTTCGCCGAGGGCGGCTTCACCACCTGGCCGGGCACGGACCTGCCCTGCCTTCCCGACGCCCCGGCCGTGTTCCGCTGCGTGACCGGAGCAGCCCTGCCCGCGGGCGACCACGACCTGCTGCTCGGGGCGCTCCGCGACACCCGCATCGCCCCGCCCGCTGCCGATTCCGCCGACGCGGCCCTGCTCTGGTACGACCGGACCTTCTGCACCCTGCCGAGGCCCCGGCCGTAAGGCGGGTGCCGGAGCCCCGGCGCGTACGAGGAAGCCCGGTCCCCCGCGCGGGGGCCGGGCCTCGTCGTACGCGCCGGGGGGTTTGTCAGCCGATGACGGTCCAGGTGTCGTTGCCGGTGAGGAGTTGGGTGAGGTCGCCCTTGCCGTGGTGTTCGACGGCGGTGTCGAGCTGGTCGGCCATGAGGGTGTCGTAGACGGGGCGTTCGACGGAGCGCAGGACGCCGATGGGGGTGTGGTGGAGGGTGGTGGGGTCGGCGAGGCGGGAGAGGGCGAACGCGGTGGTGGGGGTGGCGGC
>NZ_JBSFSA010000026.1:0-89453 GCF_053589515.1 Streptomyces sp. NPDC003327
CTCCCCGCCCCCCCTCCGGGGCCCCCGCGGTGGCCCGGGGGGGGGGCGGGGGGCCGCACCCGGGGGGGGTGGCCCCCCGGGCCCCCGGCCCCCCGGGGGCCGGCGGCCGCCGGGCGCCGCGGGCTCAGCCGTCCGAGGGCGGCGCGTCCTGGTAGGGGTTGCGGGGCTCGGCCACGGGCTTCAGGGCACCGACGTCCATGGTCGGCACGGGCTCGTCGGCGTCGACCTCGTCGGCGCGCAGGACGCCGGTGACCTCGACCCAGGTGTCGTTGCCCGGCGCCTTCGCGCCGTGCATCTCCACGCGCATCGTCCGCGCGTCGCCCGCGCAGCAGTTGAGCTTCAGGCGGTTGAGGTACCAGGTGTCCGGGCTCTTGCCGGCGGAGACGAAGCCGAGCAGCCGGATCTTGCGGCCGCGCAGGCTCATGGAGTCGTGCACGGAGCGCCCGATGAACTCCTCCATGGCCATGGCGGTGGTCGGCGCGTCGGCCAGCTCCTCGTAGTCGGTCCGCTCGACGCGCACCGCCGCGCCGTCGCGCGAGGCCGTGTACGAGCCGAGCGCGGGCGGGGCGACGAAGAGGAGGGTGAGGGCCGGGACGGCGAGCAGCCAGGCGACGTGCGTGGCCCCGCCGTGCCCGTGCCCGTGGTCACCTCCGTGCCCGTGCCCGTGCCCGTGGTCACCTCCGTGGTCGTGCCCGTGGCCCCGGTCGTCGTGGCCCGCCGCGTGGTCGTCCGACGGGTCGTGCCAGTACCTGCGGCCGGACGCGTCGCGGCGCAGCACCGGCTGCCGCAGGCGGCGCACCGCCTCGGCGCCGAGCCCGGCGAGTCCCAGGGCGACCAGCAGGATGCCGGAGGCGACGAGGAAGGGCCAGAGGCCCTCCTTCACGTACCGGAGGTAGACGTCGCTGCGTACGGTGGCGCGGAGCAGTCCCGCGCCGGTCAGCACCAGCAGGAGGGGCAGACCGAGTTCGCTCAGCGGGCGTGGGTGGCGCGCGCGGGTGGGGGGTCGTCCGGTCACAGGAACAGGCCTCCGACGAGTACGCAGCACAGGACGGCCACGACGAACGTGCCGGCGCAGAAGCGCACGGCGAACGCCCGTCCGAAGGCTCCCGACTGCAGGGCGATCAGCTTGAGGTCGACCATCGGGCCCACCACCATGAAGGCGAGGCGGGCGGTGGGCGAGAAGCCGGTGAACGAGGCGGCGACGAAGGCGTCCGCCTCCGAGCACACCGACAGCAGGACCGCGAGCACCGCCGCCACGAGGACGCCCAGCCACGGGGAGTCGGAGAACACCTCCAGAACGGCCGGCGGTACGAGGACGTTGAAGGTCGCCGCGGCCATGGCGCCGACCACCAGGAAGCCGCCGGCGTGCAGGAAGTCGTGCTGGAGCCCGCGCCGGAAGGCCACGAGACGACTCGCGCCCGCCGCCTGCTCGGCCTGCCCCCTCGGCAGCCGCAGCCACTCCTCGCGCCCGAACCGGATCCACAGCCAGCCCATGACGACCGCGGTGACGAGCGAGGCGCCGAACCGCGCGACCACCATCTCCGGGCTGCCGGGGAAGGCGATCGCCGTCGAGACGAGCACCACCGGGTTGACGGCGGGCGCCGCGAGCAGGAACGTCAGGGCCGCCGCGGGAGCGACGCCCCGGCGCATGAGGCTGCCCGCGACCGGCACGGAGGCGCACTCGCACCCGGGCAGCACCACGCCGGCGGCGCCGGCGACCGGGACGGCGAGGACGGGGTTGCGGGGCAGGGCCTTCGAGAACACCCGGGCGGGGACGAAGGCGCCGATGGCCGCCGAGACGACGGTCCCGAGGAGCAGAAACGGTACGCCTTGTACGACGATCGCCACCAGCAGCGTGCGCCAGGCCCCGAGCGCGGCGAGCCCGAACAGCCGCTCCAGCAACGGTCCCGCGCAGACCGCGACGACCGTGGCGGCGACCAGGAAGGCGCTGACCCTGCCGGTCCTCGGACGGCGCCCCCGCTCCCCGACGGCCTTCCCGCCCGGCGGGTCGGGTTGCCGTGCCGGTGGTGCCTCCGTCGCCGTACCCGCCGCACCGTCAGCCACGCCGCGCCCCCTCGCTCCTCGTCCGCCGCGGTACGGCGGAACGCGCCCGGCCCGCCCGGAGGTCGCCCGGCGCGAGCGGCCACACAATAGCCGACGATATTCATGTTCATCTAGGCCCGGGCGAGGCCCGGCCCGGCTCCGGTCGGGGCTTCACAGCAGCGCCCCGTCACCCTCGCGGTGGCGGGGCGACGGGGCGTTCGCGGTCGGGCCGTACGTCCTCCGGGGTCAGCGGAGGGCGAGGGCGACGATCTGCGTGACGGCGTCCGCGGCGAAGTTGTCGTCGCTGACGAGGATCAGCGTCCGCTCGCCGGAGGGGAGCGTGGGTCCCCAGGTCATGCCCTCGGTGTTGTCGACGGTCGACAGGCCGAGGGCGTGGAAGTCCGCGACGAGCCGCTTGCGCATCGGCGTGACGGTCGCTCCGGCCAGGGCGTCCACGGCCCGTACGTCGGTGGCGCCGCGCGTGGTGGCGTCGTACAGGCGGATCTTGTACCCGGAGCCGGCGACCCAGGTGCGCTCCAGCACGAGGTAGCGGTCGGGGTCGTCCGGGAAGGCGAGCAGGGACGGGACACCGGTGTCGGGACCCCACGGGCTGTCCGGGTCGGACTCGGCGAAGATCTTCTCGATCGGGTACGCGAACTGGCCGAGCACCCGGCCGGCGCGGGTCTGCTGGGTGACCCGCACGAGGGCGCCGTGCGTGACGTCCGGCACCGGGCCGTCCTGGAGCAGCGGGCCCTCGATCGCGCTGGTCACGACCTTGCCGCGGGGTCCGAAGGTGAGCGCCTCGATCGCCTGGTTCCGGCGGGGTCCGCGCTCGGCGGTGACGGTGAGGTTCTCCGGCAGCCGGAGGCGGCCTCGGTGGCTGCCGTCCGGGTCGGAGATCTCGATGGACGGCTGGATCACCGGCGGCCCGGCGACGGCGGGCCGGTCGCCCTCCTGGCCCCACCAGTAGCGGCAGTGGAGCGGGTCGACGCGGATCTCCTCCGGGTCGACGGCCTTGCCGTCGCCGAGGGCGGGCGACGGGTAGAGCGACCCGTCCGGCTGGAGGAAGGGGCGGGTTCCGGTGAAGTCGACGGCGTGGACGCCGCGGGCGTCGACGTCGAGCCTCGCGGTGTAGAAGCGCGCGGGCTGGAGGAAGGACCGGTCGTCGCTGATGAAGACGTACTCGCCGGTGCAGCGGTCACGGTCGATTCCGGAGAGGCCGCCGACGGTGGTGCCCCGGAAGTCGAGCTTGTGCGGCACGATCTTCTCGCCGAGGAGACGGGCCTCGACCGGCCGCTTCGACTCCGGCCCGGCGGAGCCGGGTTGGGGCGCGGCGGCCGCCGTGGGGGCGAGGGTGGACGTGAGGAGCAGGGCCGCGGCGCAGGCGCGGCGGATCAGGGAAGCTCGCATGCGGATGATCATGACCCGGCCCGCCCGTGCCCCGCAGTCACCCACGCGGGTGTTCCTCGCCCGTCCCGTCCTTTTCACCCGCCCCCGGACCGACAAGCCGATGATCGGTCCGTTCGCCTCCCGATCGGGGTCGGGGGCGTGCAGGGGGCCCTGGTTACCCGTGCGTTCCGCACATACGGAAGGTGACAGCGGCGACTGTCGGAGCTCGTGGGGGAGGTGACAACGTCGTGTCCGTCACCGACCGAGGGAGTGCGCAGTGAACAAGGGGTACGCGGTCTTCTGCGACGCCGACCGTCACTTCTACGACGCGCCCCACCGCCTCGTCTTCGGCGAGGCCGAGCGCGGCTCGCTCTACCCGGCCGCCGGCCTCCCCGTCCCCGAGGGCTGGACCTCTCACCGGACGGGCGACTGGCTCGCTCTGCGTCCGCTGGACCGCCCGCTCCCTTCGCAGGGCTGGAAGATCCACGTTTCGGCCGGTCTCGACAACGCGGAGGCGGTCCTCGCCAAGGTCCGGGAGTACTGCCTGGGGCAGGACGTCGCCTTCAAGTTCGTCCCCAGCCGCTACCTGCTGCACCAGCGCAACGCCAAGTACGCGGACCGCTCGGCGAGCGGCAAGTTCATCACCGTCTACCCGGCCGACGACCGGGAGTGCGAGCGCGTGGCCACCGACCTGGCCGGGCTGCTGGACGGCGAGGCGGGTCCGTACATCCTGAGCGACCTGCGGTGGGGCCGGGGCCCCGTGCACCTGCGGTACGGAAGCTTCACCCGCCGCCACTGCTACGACGGGCACGGTGAGCTGCGGCCGGCCCTGGAGGACGCGTCCGGGACGCTCGTACCCGATCGCCGCGGTCCCGTCTTCCACGTGCCCGACTGGGTGACGCCGCCGGCCTTCCTGCTTCCGCACCTCGCGGCACGGGCCGCGGTGACGGTGGGGAACCTGCCGTACGACATCGAGAAGGCGCTGCACTTCTCCAACGGCGGCGGGGTGTACGAGGCCCGGCACCGGCCGACCGGTCGGCGGGTCGTCCTCAAGGAGGCGCGCCCGTACGCCGGGCTGGCCGCGGACGGGGCGGACGCCGTGACCCGGCTGCGCCGCGAGCGCGAGGCGCTGGAGAGGCTGTCGGGTCTCGCCTGCACTCCGGAGGTCCTCGACAGCTTCACGGTCGGCGACCACCACTTCCTGGCGCTGGAGTTCGTCGGGGGCAAGCCGCTCAACACCTTCTTCGCCCGGCGGCACCCCCTCATGGAAGCGGACCCGCCGGCGGAGAGGCTCGCGGAGTACACGGAGTGGGCCCTGCGGATCCACGGGCTCGTCGAGCGGGCCGTGGCCGAGGTCCACGCACGCGGGATCGTCTTCAACGACCTGCACCTGTTCAACATCATGGTGTCCGAGGACGAGTCCTCGGTGGTGCTGCTGGACTTCGAAGCCGCCAAGCCCGCCGCGGAGGGCGGTCGTCAGACCGTCGCCAACCCGGCGTTCGTGGCACCGGCCGACCGGCGGGGCTTCGACGTCGACCGGTACGCCCTCGCGTGCCTCCGGATCGCCCTGTTCATCCCCCTCACGAGTCTGCTGGCCGTGGACCGGGCCAAGGCCGCGCACCTGGCGGAGGCCGCCGCGGCGCGGTTCCCCGTGCCCTCCGGATTCCTGGACGAGGCGGTGCGGGAGATCATGCGCGAACCGGCCGGGAACCGGCCACGGGACGGCGTCCGGGTGCCCGCTCGACACCCGGACGGCTCCCGGTTCCTGCCCGTGGAGCCGGGAGACTGGCCCGCCGCCCGTGACTCCCTGGTGCGCGCCGTCCACGCCTCGGCGACACCGGGCCGGGAGGACCGCTTCTTCCCCGGCGACATCGCCCAGTTCGCCACCGCGGGCGGGGGCATGTCCGTCGCGTACGGCACCGCGGGGGTGCTCCACGCCCTGCGGGAGAGCGGGGCCCCCCGGTGTCCGGAGGCCGAGGACAGACTGCTGCGGTACGCCAAGGCCCCCGACTCCGGCACGCCGCTCGGCTTCTACGACGGACTCAGCGGCGTCGCGTGGACCCTCGACCGGCTCGGGCACACGGCCGCCGCGCTCGAACTGGCCGCGCTCGTCCTCGAACAGGACCACGAGGCCCTCGCCCCCGACCTGCACGGAGGGACCGCCGGCATCGGCCTCGCCCTGGACGCCCTGGCCACCGCCACCGGCGAGACCGCCCTGCACGCGGCGGCCCTGCGCTGCGCGGAGCTGACGGCCCGCCCGCCCCGGACGTCCGTCGGGACGACGGGGGGCGCGGCCCCGGGCACGGTGCGCACGGGGCTGCTGCACGGCGGTGCCGGACGGGCCCTGCTGTTCGTACGGCTCTACGAACGCACGCGGGACTCCGCGCTGCTCGACCTCGCCGCCGAGGCGCTCCACGACGACCTCTCGCGCTGCGTCCGGGGAGCCTCCGGCACCCTGCAGGTCGACGAGGGCTGGCGCACGATGCCCTACCTCGGCGCGGGCAGTGTCGGCATCGGCACGGTGATCGACGACTTCCTCCTCCACCGGTACGACGACGTCCTGGACCGGGCCCGCCGCGACATCGTACGGGCGGCGCAGGCCACCTTCTACGCCCAGCCGGGCCTCTTCCGCGGCGTCGCCGGGATGGTGCTCCACCTCTCCCGTACGAACGTCGGCGGGCCCGGTACGGCGCCGGAGGACGTACGCCGCCAGGTCGGATGCCTCTCCTGGCACGCCATGTCCTACCGGGGTCACCTCGCCTTCCCCGGCGAGCAGATGATGCGCCTCTCCATGGACCTCTCCACCGGCACCGCCGGCGTCCTGCTGGCCCTCGCGGCCGCGCTGGACGACCGCCCCGCGCAGCTGCCGTTCCTCCCGCCGCTTCCGCGGCCCCACGAACCGGCCCCGTGACGGGGTCGTCCGCACCATCCGTCCCCCAACGAAAGGAAACGATCATGAACCTGTTCGACCTTCAGTCGCTGGAGACCCCCAAGGACGAGGCCATCGGTGACGTCGAGACCGGGAGCCGCGCGAGCCTCCTGCTCTGCGGCGACAGCAGCCTCAGCGTGACGACCTGTAACTGACCCGATCCGGCTTCCCGCACGGCGCCTTGACGCCGGTGTGGAGTCACGGTGCCCCGGGAGCGCTGCTCCCGGGGCACCGGCCGTCGGGGCCGGGCACCGCCCGCGGTCCCGTGGGGCGCGTTCCGGTACGAGAAGGGAAGAGAGGGGGATCGGATGGCCTCGCCGACCGGTTCCGACCGGCTGCTCGTCGGCGCCGCACGGCACACCGCGGGCATCACCGCGGCGCTGCTGCTCTGCTCCGTCGTCGGCGCCGCCTGCTCGCTCGCCGTCCCCGCGCTCGCCGGCGGGACCCTGGACCTGCTGCTGCGCCACGGACCCGGGGCGCGGACGTGGCTGGCGTGGACCGCCGCGCTGCTCGCCGTGGAGATCCTCGCGGAGACCGGCACCGTGCTCCTCACCCAGCTCGCCAACGCCCGCGCCACCGCGTGGATCCGGCTGCGCGCCCTGGCCGGCCTCCTCGGCACCGCCCCCCACCGGGCGGCGCCCCACTCGGGCGGTGACGTCGCCGCACGGCTGTGCGTCAACGCCGCCGACAGCGGCACCGCCCCGGCGGCCCTCGCGACCTCGGTGTCCTCCGTGCTCGTACCGATCGGGGCGCTCGTGGCCCTGGCACTCATCCACCCCTGGACCGCGACGGTCTTCGCCGCCGGTCTCCCGCTGCTCCTGCTGCTCCTGCGCGCGTTCGCCACCCAGTCCTCCGACTCGGTCGGCCGGTACCAGCAGGCGCAGGGCGTCATGGCCGCCCGGCTGGCCGAAGCGCTGGGCGGCGCCCGGACCGTCGCCGCCGCCGACACGGCTCGCCGAGAGGAGGACCGCATCCTCGCCCCGCTGCCGGAACTCGCCCTGCACGGCACGCGCATGTGGCTCGTCCACGGCCGAGCCGTGGCACGGAGCGGAGTCCTGCTCCCGCTGCTCACCACGGCCGTCGTCGCGGTGGCGGGGTGGGGCCTCGCCGCGGGTGACGTCAGCGTGGGCGAGCTGATGGCCGTGTCCCGGTACGCGGCGCTCGCCGCCGGGATCGGAGGCGTCGCGGCGCCCCTCGGCACCCTGGTCCGGGCATGCAGCGCGGGTCGCCGCACCGCCGAGCTCGCCCGTCTGCAACCGATGGCCCACGGCGCCGCCGTCCTGCCGCCCGACGGGCCCGGCGATCTGGAGCTGCACCGGGTGCGGGTGGTGCGCGGGGGCGTTCCCCTGATCACGGACGTGACGCTCACCGTCGAGGGCGGCTCCACGGTGGCTGTCGTGGGCCGCTCGGGTGCGGGCAAGTCCACTCTGGCGGCCGTCGCGGGCAGGCTGACCGACCCCGACGCCGGACACGTCCTCCTGGACGGTGTCGACCTGGCCGACCTCACCGCGGCGGAGCTGCGGGGGGCCACCGCGTACGCCTTCGCCCGTCCGGTCTTCGACGGCGGTGCCACCGTCACCATCGGCGCGGCGCTGGCCGCCGGGGCCGGCCCCGCACGGGGCCCCGCCACGGCGGAGAGGGTCAGGGAGGCCGCGACGGCCGTCCGCGCCGACGCCTTCCTCCGACTGCTGCCCCGCGGCTACGAGACCCCGGTGGACGAGGCGCCACTGTCCGGAGGAGAGGCCCAACGCCTGGGCCTGGCACGGGCCTTCGTCAACGAGGGGCGCCTGATGATCCTCGACGACGCCACGTCCAGTCTGGACACGGCCACCGAACGGCAGGTGGAGCGCGCCCTCGCCGCGTCACCGCGACCGTGCACCAGGCTGATCGTCGCCCACCGGGTGTCCACCGCCGCCCGGGCGGACCGGGTGGTCTGGATGGAGGCGGGCCGTGTACGCGGGACCGGACCTCACCGTCTGCTGTGGGAGGACCCGGAGTACCGCGCGGTGTTCACGGCGGAGGCTGCACGGCCGGCGGCCGGGGCGGACTCCGTGACGGCCGGGCCGGAAGCGGTGGCACCGGAGACGGAGACGTCGACACCGCCGACCGGAGCGGAGGCGCGCACATGACACCGCGCGCCTTGGCGCCGGTCCGGTCCCTCCTGCTCCGTCGCAGGGGCGCCCTGGCGAGACTGGCGGCCTGGTCGGCCGCCGAGTCCGCCCAGACGTTCTTCGGCGGCTACTGCGTGGCCCGCTCCCTCGACGACGGCTTCTTGCAGGGCTCCCCCGCCACAGGACTGCTCTGGCTGGCGGGAGCCGCCGTGGCCGTCCTTCTCGGCGCTCCTGTCGTCCGGGGAATCTTCGCTCAACTCCCTCACCTCACGGAAGGGTTGAGGGACGACCTCGTACGAGGGTCGGTCGTACGGGCTCTGCGTTCGGCCACCGCCGGGGGCCGCGGCGCGGACACCACGGCGGTGTCCCGGCTGACGAGCCAGACCGAGATCGCCCGGGACAGTTTCGCCGGACTGGTGCTCGCGGCCCGCTCCTTCGTGTTCGTCGCCGTGGGAGCCCTCGCCGGCCTGGTGTCGCTCGCACCGCAGTTCCTCCTCCTCGTGGTCCCTCCCCTGGCGCTGGGCCTCGCCCTGTTCACGGCGTCGCTCCGGCCCATGGCACGGGCCCAGCACCGCTACCTCGACGCCGACGAGGCGGTCGGCCGGCGCGCCGAGGTCACCCGTACCGCCCTGCGCGACATCGTGGCCTGCGGTGCCCAGGAGGCGACCGCCGCGGCGAACCGCCGTGCCGTCGAGGAGGCCGCGGCCGCCCAGCGCGTCCTGGCCCGCTGGGCGGCCGTCCGCACGCTCTCCGTGGCGACGGCCGGGCAGCTGCCGGTGTTCCTGCTGCTCGCCGCGACTCCGTGGCTCCTCCGCCAGGGGGTCACGGCGGGCGCCATGGTGGGGGCGCTCACCTACGTCCTCCAGTCGCTGCTCCCCGCCCTGCACACCCTGATGACCGTGCTGGGCGCGGCGGGCGCGCGGCTGTTCGTCATCCTGGACCGGCTCACCCGGCCGTTGCCCGCCGGACCCTCCCCCGCCGCTCCGTCCCCCGCCGGCCCCTCCCCCGCCGGCCCCGCAGCCGGTTCCCGCCGCACGGGCCGGGCGACCGCGGCCCTGGAACTCCACCGCGTGCGCGCCGCGTACGGACCCGGGTCCCGGCCCGTACTGGACGATCTGGAACTGACCGTCGAACGGGGTGAACACCTCGCGGTCGTCGGTCCGAGCGGCATCGGCAAATCCACCCTTCTGCACGCGATGGCGGGCCTGCTGACGCCCGAGCGAGGGGAGGTACGTCTCTTCGGCAACCCGATCGGTACCTGCCGGCCGCCGGAACTCGCGGCCCTGCGCGTGCTCCTTCCTCAGGAGGCGTACGTCTTCACGGGCACCCTGCGGGAGAACCTGCGCTATCTGCGGCCCGACGCCGGCCGGTCCGATGTCGAGGAGGTCGTGGACGCGCTGGCCCTGCGGCCGCTCGTCGACCGGATGGGCGGGCTCGACCGTACGCTGACGCCCGACACCCTGTCCCTCGGCGAACGCCAGCTCATCGCCGTGGGACGGGCGCTGTTGGCCTCAGCCCCACTGTTGCTGCTCGACGAGGCGACCTGCCACCTGGATCCCGTCGCGGAGGCCACGGCCGAACAGGCGCTGCGGGCACGGCCCGGCACCCTGGTCGTCGTCGCCCACCGGCTGTCGTCCGCGCTCCGGGCCGACCGCGTCCTCGTCCTCGACGGCGCCCGTGCCCAGGACGGCACACACGCGGAGCTGCTGGAGCGTTCCGCTCTCTACCGCGATCTCATGGGGCACTGGGTCGCGAGCGAGCGGTGAGTCACCCCGGCCGCGGAGACCTCACGCGGCCCGGGTTCAGGTCCACCCGGCGCCCTGGGCGATCCGGATGGCGTCCACCCGGTTGCGGGCGCCGACCTTGCGTATGACGCTCGCCATGTAGTTGCGGACGGTGCCCTTGGACAGGAACAGCGTGGCGGCGATCTCGGAGATCGGCGCTCCGTTGGCGGCCAGCGACAGGACGCTCAGTTCGCGCCGGGTCAGGGGCATCTCCGCGGCCTGCAGAAACCCGAGCGCCAGCGTGTCGTCGATGAAGCGCTCCCCTCTGGCCAGCCGGTGCACCGCCTCCACCAGTCGACACTTGGGGCTGTCCTTGTCGACGAAGCCGGCCGCTCCTGCCGCGTGCGCCCGTCTCAGCACCCCCGGCCGGTGCCCCGGGACGAGGGCCAGGAGCACCGAGCGGGCCGCCGCGTCGGCTCGTGACGAGGGTAAGCAGGCGCCGACGGGTAAGACGGAGGGCGGCAGACACTCGGCGTCGACGACGTACACATCCGTCTCCGGCCGCTCGGCGGCCGGGCCGTCGGGCCACCGGGGCAGCGAGGACACCACATGAATCCCGCTCGACCGCAGCAGTTCCTCGAGCGCGGTGCGCAGGAGCTGTGCCTCGTAGACCACCGTCACCCGTATCATTCCCAGCCCTTCGGTCCTGCGTCGTGCCAGGGGTGCACGACGCGATCAGTCACCCCCACCCCTCTGCCCTTGACGCTCCGCTAAGAACGGGTCACCAGGCGCACGGAGGGCGCACGGCGCAGCGTCCCGGCCGGATCCGATCCGTGCCCGGCACGGGAGCGCAGGCCGACGACGTGCGGTGCCGACCCGCGCGCGCGGGGGTTGTCCGGATCCCACCCCGGCACGGCTCGCCCGCGGCTCGGCGTCAACCGGACGGGACCTCACGCGGGAGCCCGGCCGAGACCGTGTGCGCCGCACGATCGGGTGACGCCTGAGGTGGCCTGCCGTGAGGCAACCTCGGCCCGCCGCCCCCCAGCGGCGTGGTCGCCGTACGGGGACGCCGATACCCACCGTGTACGGTTCCTGTGTTACCCAGCCGTCCCTGAGCAGCGGCAGCGCCGTGTCCTTGCGCGGTTGCCGGTGTCGTGGCCGGCCCCGCCGTCCGGTCGGGTGCCGGGCACCGGGCGCACAGGCCTTTCCGGAGCGTGGAGGTGCGGGGATGAACGACACGGCGGGTTCGAGGAGCCCCCGCGAGCGGTTGGTCATGCTGCAGCGTCTGCTGGGGCAGGCCCTGGACCGGCTGGGCGCCGGGGCCTACGCCGTGGACGCCGACTGGGCTCTGGTCGCGATGAACGCGCAGGCCGAGATGCTGCTCGGCCGCAGCGTGGACGAAGCGCTGGGGCAGGACGCGCACGACCTCCTTCACCGGCAGGCCAACGGGATGCGCATGCCGCGCAGCCAGTGCTCGATCATGGAAGCCTTCATCGGCGGCCAGGCACGCCAGGAGAAGCAGGGCTTCTTCGCACGCGGGGACGGCACGCTGCTGACCGCGTCCTGGCTGGTGACCCCCTTGCGCTTCACCCCCCAGGAGACCGGGGCCCTGGTGGTCTTCCACGCGTACGACCCGGCGGCCGGCGGCTCCCTGCCGGCGCCCACCCTCCACACGGGGCTGCTCCCGGAGCTGGAGCGGCTGGCGCTGCTGGCCGAGACCACCACGCAGCTGACGGCGACCCTCGACGTCAACGAGGCGCTGGACCGGCTGGTCAGGCTGGTCAGGCTGGTCATCCCCATGCTGGCGGACTGGATGGTGGTCGACCTGATCACGGAGAGCGGCCATGTCCAGCGCACCCTGGTCGCCCACGGTGACGAGGGGGGTGTCACCCGCAGACAGGACCTGCAAGGAACCCTGTTCTCCGTCCCCGAGACCTCTCCGCTGCCGCTGTCCCGTGCGCTGCGCGGCGCGGGCTCCACCTTGGCGACCCCCCAGACGTACCAAGGCCCGCCCGACACCCACATCGCCGTCGAACAGCGCAGACTCTTCGATACCACCGGCATGCACTCCGCGGTCATCGCGCCCATCCGGGGCCTGCGCGAGGTTCTCGGCGCACTCACCCTGGGCCGGGCCGCCCACCCCGAGCCGTTCACCACCGCCGAGATCCCCCTTCTCGAGGACATCACCCGCCGGGCCGGTCTGGCACTGGACAACGCCCGCCTCTACCAGCGTCAGCGCAAGGTCGCCGACACCATGCAACGCCATCTGCTGCCCCAGCTGCCGAGCGTGCCGGGCCTGGAGATGAACGCCCGCTACCTCTCCGCCCCCTACGCCTCCCAGGTGGGCGGCGACTGGTACGACGTCTTCCGCCTGCCCGACCAGGCACTCGCCCTGGTGATCGGCGACGTCGCCGGACACGACCTGGACGCCGCGGCGGGCATGGCCCAGCTGCGCAACATCCTGCGCGCCTACGCCTGGTCCCAGCAGGAACCGCCGAGCGTCATCGTCGACCGCTTCGACCGGTCCCTGCCCCACATCACCGATGTCGGCATGGCGACGATGATCCTGGGCCGGCTCGAGCCCGGGACCGACGGGCAGTGGCAACTGCACTGGACGAACGCCGGCCACCCGCCTCCCCTGCTGGTCACCGACGACGGCCGGGCCCGCTACCTCACCGGTGGGCACGGCATCCTGCTCGGCGCCCAGGCGGGCCTCCGCCGCACCGACGCCGCCCGCACACTGCCGGCCCGGTCGACACTGGTGCTCTACACCGACGGTCTGATCGAGTCACCCAGCCACCCCATCGACGACGGACTGGAACGACTCCGCCGCCACGCCGCCCGCCTCGCCCACCACCCGTTGGAGAGCTTCGTCGACGCCCTGATGGAAGCCCGTCCCTCCGACAACGACGACGACGTGGCCGTGCTCACCCTCCGCGTACCCCTGGCCGAGGCCCCCTCACCGTGAACCGCGTGATCCGGGCGAGGCGCTCGGACGTCCCGGGGAACGGATGACGGCCGCCTGCGACGCCCCGCGCTCCCCCGTGCCCGAGCGGCGTTCGCTCGGGCTTGTGTGAACGGCCACGACGACGCCGGCAGCCTGCGGCTCGGCGCCGGCGTCCACGTCCATCCAGTACGCTCCGGGCCGTCCCTCGACGGAGCGGTCGCTGAGGACGGGGATGCGGGCGGCCAGGAGGTCCTCGACGATCGCGTCGTCGGCGACGGGGTCGGCCACGACCATCGCGTCGAGCGACAGGTCCGCCCACTCGCTCTGCAGGGAGCCGGCGGGCAGCAGCACCACGGCGTAGCCGCGTCGCAGCGACGTCGCGGCGGTGGCAGCGGTCAGCCGGGCGACGTACGGCGACTCCGGAAGGTCCATCCGCTCCCGCACTTCGGGAGAGAGCCTTCCGGAGCCGTTCAGTGCCGCCGAGACGGTCGTCTTGGCGAGGCCCGCCTCGCGGGCCACGTCGACGAGGCGAACGCATGGGAGGGGCGGCGAGGAGGATCGCCCGCACCAGGGACGTGCGGGCTTTCGGGGAGTAGACGAACCCGACCGTGTCGTCGAGAACGACGATCCGGCCGTGGGGACCCGCCGGTTCCGGGCACCGGCCAGCGTCACGCCCGGTCGGTCGGTCGGCTCGTCGCTCGTACCGCGGCCCTGATCAGGTCGGCGACCCTGGTGGGTTCGGAGAGGGTGACGGCGTGGGATGCGTCCGGGAGTTCGACGACGACGGCGCCGGCCCGTGCGGCGCCGAAGCGCTGGACCTCGGGGCCGATCGTGCGGTCGGCCCCGGCCACCAGGGCCCAGGACGGCTTCGTCCGCCATGCCGCCACCGCCGCGGTCTCGGTGAACGCCGCCGCGGCTAGAGGGCGTTGGACCACCGCCAGGACGCCGGCGACATCCTCGGGCACGTCCGCCGCGAAGACGGCGGGAAACGCCCTCTCCTCGATGGTGACCTCCACCGCGTGGGCGCCGTCGTGGAGCGGATAGGTCCATTCCTTCAGGCTTTCCGTCAGCGGAGGACCGGGGAAGTTCCCCTGGAGCCGGCCGAGGCTCTCGCCCTCGTCGGGCACGTAGGCGGCCACGTAGACGAGCCCCACGACGTTCTCCGCGGCGCCGGCCACGGTGATCAGCGCACCGCCGTACGCGTGGCCGACGAGTACGGCCGGACCCTCGACCCGCGTCAGGGCGGAGGCGAGGTAGGCGGCGTCCGATGCCAGGCCCCGGAGCGGGTTCGGCGGGGCGACCACCGGGATGCCGCTGCTCCGCAGTTCCGCGATGACGCCTATCCAGCCCGTCGCGTCGGCAAAGGCACCGTGCACGAGGACGACGGTGGGGTGGGGCATGCGAGTTCTCTTCTCGGTGTCGGGCAGGACGAGGCGCACGCGTCTCAGCGCCGTCGCTCGTCCCGGGCGTCGGCGATCATCGGCGCGAAGGCCGAGGTCGCCAGGGCCTGCCATTCCGTGGGGCTCATGCCGTAGGCCCCGCGGAACGTGCGGCTGAAGTGCGAGGGGCTGCTGAAGCCCCAGCGGTGCGCCATCGCGGCCATCGTGGTTCTCCGGGTGGAGCGGCCCAGCTCGAACCGGCAGGACTCGAGCCTGCGCTGCCGCACCCACTGGCTCACCGTGCTGCCGTCGTTCTGGAACAGCTTCTGCAGGTAACGGACGGAGATGTGGTGGGCGCGTGCGATCGACTCCGGCGAGAGGTCCGGGTCCCTCAGGTGTTCTTCGATGTGGGCGTGGATACGGGACAGCAAGGCGTTGCCGGCTCCGGGCGCGTCGTCGACCGCGTCCGCCGTCTCCGCTTCGAGGAGCTCCATGACCAGGACGGAGAGGAGCTGTACGGCCGTCCGGGCACGCCGGTCCCCGATCGTGGACCGGCGGAACTCCGCCTTCTCGGCGAGCGCGGTCAGGAAGTCGGACGCCAGCGCCCCGATGCCCTCCCCGCCGCGTACGGGGACGCCGAGCACCCGGTCGAGTTCCGGCTCCGGGAGGCCCAGATAGCAGCGGGGCACCCGGAAGAAGATCATCTGGCAGTCCTCGCCGAACCGGAGCAGGTGCCGTCGGGCCGGGTCGCAGAAGACCAGGTCGTTCGGCTCCAGCAGCGTCCGGGCGCGCTCGTGGACGACGGTGACGGGCCCGCGGACGTGGACGCCGAGGTAGACGTGGTTCCGGTCCTGCGCGTCCGGAATCTCGGAGAGCAGCTGGACCAGCTGTCCCGAGCGGGAGGAGGGCGGGGGCGGAGCGGCCGGCTGTCGGGGCAGTTCGGGCCCGCGTGACATGAGGGGGAGGGGCATGGTGGTTCCTAGCCGTGGGTTCGTGCAGCGGAGGGCGGGGTTCACGCCCCTCTCGCCGGCTCCTCGGTCAGGAACTCCTCCACCACGGCGTTGAAGGCCGGCGGGTTCTCCAGGAAGGGGAAGTGCGAGCTCGCCACGTCGGGGGCGAAGACGTGCAGGCGTGCGCCGGGAATCCGCTCGGCGACGAAGCGCTGCGAATCGGGCTGCACATGGCTTCCTTCGCAGCCGATCACCAGGGTCGGCACGTCGATCCGGGGAAGCACGTCCCGCCAGTCCTGCGCGCAGTGGTCGAACAGCAGCGGCACGCCCGCGTGGGCGGGTGTCGACCCGATCTCCTCGGTGACGAAGGCCAGTACCCCGGGGTCGGGCTCGCCGGAGAACATGCCGCGCACGAAGTCGGCGAGGACCGTGTCGCCCTCCGGACCGGCGAGGGCCGCGCCCAGGTACAGCAGTCCCGACACGTCGAAGATGGCGCCGGACTCCCTCTGTTCGCGCTCGGTCATCCACGGCACGGCGGCGACCGCCGCGGGCTGGTCGACGGCGACGAAGCGCCGGATCCGTCCGGTTCCGTACTGGTCGACGAAGCTCCACCACACCGAGACGCCCATGGACCACCCCAGCGCGTCGAAACGGTCGAGACCGAGGTGGTCGACGAGTTCGAGTACGTCGCGGGAAAGCCGGGCTATGCGGTAGCCGTGACGCGGCTTGCCTGACTTTCCGTGGCCACGGAGGTCGACGGTGACGACGCGCCGACCGACCGCCAGACCCTCGATCTGGTGGCGGAACATCGCCTGCGTCTGTCCCCAGCCGTGCAGCATCACCAGCGGGACGCCCTCGCCTCCGGTGTCCTGGTACGCGAGCCGCGCGCCGTCCGTCGTCATCAGTTCCCTCATGACCTCTCCCCTGGTCAGGGGCGGTGTGTCCGCCCCGCCCGTCCCGAACATCATCAAATGGGGCCCGCCGCCCGCACCACCGCGCGCTGTAGGAATCCGACCGTGGATCCTCCTCGCTCTGTCGAAGGCGGGGCCGGGGTCACAGGCCCCCGACGGAGCCCGGGCCGAGGAGCTCCCCGACCCGGAGGCCGAGGTGCAGAGTGAGCCGGTGGGCGCCGTCGTCGAGGTCGAGTCCGGTGATCTCCTGGATCTGGCGCAGGCGGTAGTACAGCGAGGTGCGGTGGATGCCCAGCGTCTCCGCGGTCCTGGGGATCGACCCCGCGTGGTCGAGGAAGCAGCGCAGGGTGTCCCGCAGGCGGTCGCCGCCGTGAGCCTCGGTCAGGGTCCGGAGCGGCTGGGGGACCAGCGAGGCGTTCAGGGCGTGCTCGGGGAGCTGGAGCAGCACGGCGAGCTCGCCCAGGAGTTCCCAGTCACCCGTCTTCTGCAGAGAGGGCAGTCGGCGTGCCGCGCGGGCCGCAACGAGCGCCTGCTCGTACGACGTCCACGCGTCGTCCAGGCGGGTGTGCCGGCCCCCGACGCCGATCACGGGGTCCGCCGACGGGTCCAGGAACGTGCGGAGTTCGCCGAGGATGCGGGCGGACTGGGCGGCGACCTCGTCCGGGTACGGCGGCCTGTCGCGGAGCTGGAGCAGGATCGCCCGCTCCCTGCCGATCGCGATGAGGCCCTGGGCGGAGCGCGTCTGCCGGTACCCCTCCAGCGCCGCCCACAGGGCGGCCTCGGGCCGGCGCACGAGCTCCGTCCCGCAGCTCAGCTGGACGACGGTGACCAGGACGTGCTCCGCCCCACCGAGCAGCCCCAGTTCCGCGCCGCGCCGGCGCGCGGTGGTGCGTGCGGCGACGTCGGCGCCGACGAGTTCGAGGGCGAGGTCCCGCTCGTCGGACTTCCGGGTGTCGGCGGCGATCTGCTCTCCGTACATCAGGACCGACATGGCGTCCGCGGCCCGCGCGATGGTGGAAGTCTCCTGCTCCCCCAGCGTCCTCTCGGGCACGACCACCACGAGCAGTCCGAGGAGATGCCCGCGCTCGCGCAGCGGCACGATGTACCGGGGCAGCAGTCCGAGATCGTCGCGGCCGTCGATGAAGCCGGGCCTCGACCACTGGGTCACGCCCTGGTCGAGGACGTAGCGGATGGCGGCGTTGTCGGCGCGGCCCTGCAGCAGGGTGCCGATGCGCACCGGGTCCTCGTCGCCGAAGTGGCGGCTCGTGCAGACCATGCGGACCAGCGGGTCGTCGACGGCGACGGACCGGCCGAGCCGCTCCGCGAGATCGTCCACGAGTGCCTGGAGCTCGGGGCTGCCGGGGCGGGCTCGCTGGAGCCTTCCGGTCATGCGTCGTTCCTCTCTCGATCACGTGTCCCCGCGGACTCCTCCCTTCCGCGGTTCGTGATCAGTCTGAGGAAACGACAACGTCCGCACATCGCACGAATCGTTCATTGCCGTGACGCCCCTGGGGGATACGAAGCGACTACTCTCCGCTGTCACGGTGCTTCAGCAACCGGGTCAGCTCCCCCCGCGAGGTGACGTCCAGCTTGGTGAAGGCCCGGCGCAGGTGCGAACCCACCGTGTGCGGGGAGAGGGAGAGCCGCTCGGCCGCCTGCCGGTTGGTGAGCCCCCGGGCCACGAGCCGTACCACCCGCGTCTCCCCGGCCGTCAGCTCGGGCCATCCGCTGTCCGGCCCGGCCGGCGAGGGCCGCTTGCGCACACCACCGGCCCGCAGGCGCCGGCGCACCCGTGCGGCGTCCCGTTCGGCGCCCGCTCCCGCGTAGAGCGCGAGGGCCTTCTCGAAGTACGGCACCGCTTCCGGCTTTCGGGTGGCCGCCAGCTTCCGTCCGGCGTCCTCCAGCGCCGACGCCCGGGCCAGCACCCGGGGGCAGTCCTCGTAGAGCCGGACGGCGCGTACGAGAGGGGCGAGGTCGTTGTCGAGGAGTCCCCGGGCGTGCGCGGCGGTGGCGGCGAGGAACGGGAGGCCGGGATTGAGCACGGCTCGCTTCTCGGCCATGGCGACCGTCTGCACGGCCCGTTCGTGCCGGCCCGCGCGCAGTGCCATGCGGACGAGCACCGGGGCGTCGGCCGGGTCGATCAGGCCGGCGTAGGCGGGCCGGTCCTCGGCGGGCGCCGTCATCACCGCGTCGAGTTCGGCCATGGCGCGGTCGGGCCGGCCCTCGTGGTCGGCCATCAGTGCCAGCATCCAGGTGCCGAAGTGCCGGACGACGAGGGCGTCGTCGCCGCGCATGCGCCTCGCCTCCGCCGCGTACGTCTCCGCCGTCTGCCGGTCGCCGGTGTGGAGGGCGACGCGCAGCATCACGTACCGGAGCGTGACGTCGGCGAGGTTGCCGGGGCCGGGTTCGTCGATCGCCGGGGACGCGGCTTCCGCGTCGGCCCGCGCGTCCGACAGCCGTCCGGCTTCGAGGAGGATGCGGGTGCGGGTCATGAGCCACATGCGGGTGGCGGCCGTCCGGCCCTGCTCCCTGGTGATCCGGATGCCCTCCTCCGCGACGGCGAGCGCCTCCGCGGTGCGTCCGGTGGTGTTCGACAGGAGGGCGCGCCACAGGGCCTCCGGCACCCACTGCGAGGTGCTGACGCCCAGGGCGTCGGCCAGCGCGGCGGACCGCTCGGCCTGACGGAACGCCTCGGCCAGGTCCATGCGGTGGAAGCTCACGGCCGAGCGGACCGTCGTCAGGGTGGCCTCGGCGGTGCGGTCCCCCGCTGCCGCCGCGGCTTCCCACGCCCGCGCGGCGACCTCCTCGGCCGCCGTGTGTTCGCCCGACATCGACAGGCCGACGGCGAGCATGGCGAGCAGTCGCCCCCTCGCGGTCGGGGAGATCCCGGGCAGCGCCGCCCCTGCGCGGGCCTGCCGGACCGCCTCGGAGAAGTCGGACCGCACGGCGAGGCGTGCCAGGGCCAGGCGTAGGAGCGCCTCGTCCTCGGGTCCGAGACCGTCGGCCGCCAGGGCGGCGGCTCCCAGGGCACGTGCCTGGGCGGCCCGGCCCGTCTGCCAGAGCAGCGGGATCGTCTCGGCCACCACCCGCGGCCGCCCCGGAGCGTCCGCCGGGAGGAGTTCCAGGGCCTCGAGGCCGCGTTCCGCGGCGGCAGCGGGGTCGGTGCGGGCGAGTTCCGCCGCTTCGGTGCGCAGCCGGTCGGCCTCCGCCGCGTGTCCCGGCGCCGCTCTGCGGACCTCCGTCGCGTCCGCCGGCGCTTCCTCCGGCGGCATTCCGGCGGCATGTCGGCGCCGGGCCTGCCGCAGGGGCAGGGGGAGGCCGGCTTCCACCGCCTCGCGGACCAGGTCGTGGCGGAAGACGAGCAGATCGCCGCTCTCGGCGAGCAGGTCGGCTTCGAGGGATTCCCGTACGGCTGTGATGAGCGCCGCCGAGGACCTGCCGAGCAGTTCGGCGAGCAGCGCGACGGGGGCCGTGCCGCCCACGGAGGCCGCCGTCTCCACCAGCTCCCGCGCGTCGTCGGACAGCTGGTCGAGGCGGCGCGCGACGGAGGGGAGTCGACGCGGGGCGGGGGGTCCGGCCGGCAGCCCGGCCCTGCCGTTCTCGATCGTCACCTCCTCCTCGTGCAGCGAGCCGAGCAGTTCGACGAGCAGCTGGGGCACCCCCTCGGCGCGGTGCGCGAGGCGGAGGACGTCCGCGTCGGGAGGGGCGCCGAGGACGTCCTCGGCGATCCGGGCGACGGCACGGTCCCGCAGCGGATCGAGGACCAGCTCGCGTGCGCCCGCCTGACGGATCCTGTCGAGGGTGGTGCGCACCCCGGACGGCACGCTGCCGGCGCGGACGGCGACCAGCCACAGGATCGGGTGCGACGAGAGACCCGCCGCGAGGGTGTGGAAGGTGAGGAGGGTCAGGTCGTCGCACCACTGGAGGTCGTCGAGGACGACGAGCAAGGGTCCGTTCCGGGCCGCCTCGCGCAGGCGGTCACCCAGCTCCTGAAGCAGCCAGAACCGCTGGCCGGGCGTGGCGGCGAGGTCCCGGAGGCGAGGGGCGCCCGGCAGCGGTTCCTCGCCGGAGAGTACGCCTTCGAGGAGCGGGCCGAGCGGTACGCACTGTTCGTCGCCGTCCGTCGCCCTTTCGAACACCCGCACCCCGCGCCGCCTCGCGGCCCCCGCTGCCTCGGCGAGGATCCTGGATCTGCCGATGCCGGCGGGACCCTCGACGCGGACGATTCCGCCTTCGCCCCGGCCGAGCGCGACGAGCCGTTCCCCCAGGAACGCCATTGCGGCGTCCCTGCCCCGGAGGGGCGTCCGTACGCCGTCGGGCGCCTCGGGCGCGTTCCTCGTCGTCACTCGGTTCACGCTCATTCCGCCGGCCCGGGCCGCACGGGACGGACTCGGTTCTCGTGCGGTACGGCGGAACAGTATGAACCATGTGGACCACCCCGCCCTCGGCCGGCCCGGTGGCGCGCCGCAGTCGAAGCGCAGGTTCGAACCACGGGTGGACGGGGCCGGTGTTGCCGCGGCCCGGCATGAGGTCGACCCGGCCGTCGGCCAGGTGCTGGAGCATCGCGTAGTCCTCGGCGACCTTCACCGGGTCGGGGCTCGCGCGCCACCCGGCCGGTCAGCGGTGCGGTGTCACTTCGCCAGGAAGGCGAGGAGGGCGGTGTTGACCTCCTCGGCGTGGGTCCACAGCAGGCCGTGCGGGGCACCCTCGATCTCGACGTAGTCGGCCGACGGCAGGGCCTTGTGGAAGGGGCGCGCGGTGTTCTCGGCGGGCAGGATGCGGTCGGCGGTGCCGTGCAGGATCAGGGCGGGCACGTCGACGGACGGGATGTCGGCGCGGAAGTCGGTGTACCAGGTCGCCGGCGCGGCGGAGGCGGCGAAGGAGCCGCCGCGGGCGGCGGTGTTCCAGCTGTTGCGGACGGCCTCCTCGCTGATGCGGCTGCCCAGGTTCTCGTCGAGGTTGTAGAAGTCGTTGAAGAAGGCGGTGTAGTAGGCGTACCGGTCGGCCTTGACCGCGGCGACGACTCCGTCGAAGAACTCCCTGGGGGCCACGCCGTCGGGGTTGTCGTCGGTCCGGAGCAGGCAGGGCTCCAGAGAGGCCAGGAAGGCGACCTTGGCGACACGGGCGGAGCCGTACGTGGAGATGTAGCGGGCGACCTCGCCGGTGCCCATGGAGAAGCCGACGAGGACGGCGTCGTTCAGGTCGAGGGTCTCCATCACGGTGTTCAGGTCGGCCGCGAAGGTGTCGTAGTCGTAACCGGTGGTCGGCTGAGTGGAGCGCCCGAACCCGCGGCGGTCGTACGTGATCACGCGGTGCCCGGCGTCGAGCAGGGCAGCGGTCTGCCGCTCCCAGGAGTGGCCGTCGAGCGGGAAGCCGTGGATGAGGACGACCGGCTGCCCGGCCCCCTGGTCCTCGAAGTACAGCTCGACGGGGTTGGTGTTCTCCTGGCCCACGGTGATGTACGGCATGGGGATGTGTCCTCGCTTCGGGGTGGCTGGTCCGCGCGTCGAAGCGGCGCGGTGTGCCCGTCACGCTAGGCCCGGCCCCGCGCCTCCTGTTGCCGTACCGCGCACCGCGCCTTGCACGGGGGCGCAGAGCTCGTGCTCAGTCGTCGTCGGCCGTTCCCTCGTCGTCCTCGGCGAGGACGATCCGGGCCAGGTGGACCCTGGAACGCACCGCGAGCTTGCGGAAGATCGATGCCAGATGGGTGTTGACCGTGTGCGGCGAGAGGACGAGTGCCTCCGCGGCCGACCGGTTGGTGTGACCCGCGGCGATCAGCCGGGCCACCTTCCGTTCCGAGGCCGTGAGCGCGTCCCAGCCCTGCTGGGTGCGCGGCCGGAGGCGTCCGGTGCGCCGGCCGGGGCGGTGTGTGGTCCGTTCCAGTTCGGCCCGGACCCGGTCGGTCTCGGCGTCTGCCCCCGCCTGGGCGTAGATGTCGTGCGCCCTGGTCAGGGCAGGTGTGGCGGCGGGATCGCCCGAGGCCAGGAGCGCCCGCCCGAGGTCGGCGGACGCGGCGGCCAGGAGCAGGGGCCGGGGGGCGTGCAGGAGGATGTCCACCGCCCGCTCCAGAAGGCCGTGGTCCGCGTCCACCAGCGCGGACGCGTGGGCGGCCGTCCCCTGCGCGGTCGGCACGGTGGGGTTGCGGGCGGCGTGTGCGGCGGCCTGTGCCGCGAGGTCCTCGGCGAGCTTCCGGTCCCCGCCGCGCAGGGCGATCCGCACGGCCTGGACGACATGGGGGCGCAGGAGCCGCCACCGGAGGAAGGGATGGTCCCGCTGCACCGCCCGGACGAGTTCGGCCGCTGCCGCGTGGTCGCCGTCGGCGTCGGCGACGACGGCCTCGAAATAGCGGTGCGTGGCGTGGTTGCCCGTGTTCGGCCGGTCGGCGACGGCCGCCCGCACGACGTCCAGGTGTTCTCGCGCGGCCTCGCGGTCGCCGCGCAGCAGGGCGAGGAGGCCGCGGTTGACGCGGATGTTGACGAGGTTGCCGGGCACGTGGAGGTCCGCTTCGAGACGTTCGGCGGTGACGAAGTCGGCGTCCGCGTCGTCGAGCCGCCCGAGCCCCATGTTGAAGGTCCCCTGGGTCCACAGGAGCATGGCCGGGCGCGGGGGGACGTCGCCCGCCGTCCGCAGCAGTCGTCGTACGGCGTCGAAGTCGTCCATGTGGATCAGGGCGACGGCCTCCTCGGGAAGGAAGGCCGAGTCGAACACGCTCAGCGCGGTGTGGTGTTCGACGGCCGCGGCGCAGTCGCCCGCGTTGAGGGCGATCTCGCCGAGACCCCACAGTGCGAGGACGCGAGCCTCCCGGTCGCCTGCTCGCTCCGCCTCGGCGAGCGCCCGTTCGCCGGTCTCCCGAGCGGCCGCGAGGTCGCTCCCGCGGGACCGGGCCAGCGCGTGGCGGGCGAGCAGCCGGGCGCGGACCGCGGGGTCGGTGACCGCTGCCAGTGCCGTCGTCGTGCGGCGGGTCAGCTCGTGGACGTCGTCGAGATGCCAGAGCGTATCGCCGAGCACGGACTGCAGGCGGGCGAAGACGTCCAGGGGCGGCTGCCGGGCGAGCAGCAGGTCGCCTGTCTCCCGTGCCTGTGTGTACCGGCCCGCGCGGGTCAGGGCGACGATGGCCCGCTCCCCCACGTCGTACGCCATGGGCGCACGGGGCGGTACGAGTTCCAGGGCGCGGACGGCCAGGTCGGCAGCGAGGTCGGGCATCACGGCCATCACGTCCTCGGCGGCCGTGCCGAGGAGCCGGATCGCCTCCGTGTCGCCGGGTTCGGCGCTTTTCAGCAGGTGCGGGACGGCGTCACCGGAGCTCCGGCCCGCCGCGACGAGCCGGCTCGCGGCCTCCCGGTGCAGTGCCCGGCGTACGGAGGGGGTGAGGTCGGCGTACACCGCCTGGCGGAGCAGGTCGTGGCGGAACAGGAGGCGGTCGCCGTCGTCCTGGAGGACGGCGGCCGCGATGGCCTCGTCCACTTCGGCGCTGAGCTCGGAGGCGGGCCGGCCGCAGAGGGCTGCGGCGTCGGTGAGCGAGAACGCGCGGCCGAGGACCGAGCCGATCCGCAGGAAGTGCAGGGTGCCCGACCGGAGGTCGGCCAGGCGGCCGCGTACGCCGAGGCCCAGCCGCTCGGGGGGCTCCGGCCCGTCCGCGCCCGTCGCCGCGATGCCCGAGAGCAACTCGGCCGCGAGGAAGGGATTGCCGCCCGCCCCGTCGAGGAGTTCCCCCACCCGCGTCGGCACGTCCCCGCCGAGGACGTCGCGGGCCAGTTCGGCCAGGGCCTTCTCGGACAGCGGCCGCAGGGGCAGGGTGGTCGTCAGCGGCCCCTGCCCGTACAGCTCCGGGTCCTCCCTGCTGGTGAGCAGCCAGAGGATCGGGGAGCTGAGCAGCCGTGCCGGCAGGACGCTCAGGGCGAAACGGCTCAGCGGGTCGGCCCACTGGACGTCGTCGACCGCGATCAGTACGGGGCTGCCCGCCGAGCGTTCCTCGATCAGCTGGGCGAGCCGTTCGACGAGCCGGATGCGCTGGTCGTGGTGGCCGGCGAGGTCCGCGAAGTCCGTGCTGGAGAGCAGCGGCGGGTCACCGTGCAGGAGACCCGAGGCAAGGGAGGCGAGCGGCGCCAGTTCGTGCAGTTCCTCGGCGCGCCCCTGGCTGACGAGGAATCCCCGGGCGCGTGCGAGCGGGACGGTGGCACGCAGCAGCGCGGTCTTGCCGATTCCGGGCTCGCCGATGAGCAGCGCGACCGCGCCTCCCTCGCCGTCCCGCACCGCGTCGACCAGGGCGCGCAGCTGTTCCAGCTCGGCTTCGCGGCCTCGGAGCCCGGGCCGGCTCAGCATCTTCGCCGCGTTCTGCCCGTTGGGCCCGGCGGGGGTCATCCCTTGACCGATCCGGCGAGCAGTCCCCGAGCGAAGTGCCGCCGGAGGAGGAAGAAGACGAGCAGCGGGACGAGCGCGGCGACGAAGGCTCCCGCGGTGAGACGCTGCCAGTCGTTGCCGTAGGTTCCCGCCAGGCTGGCCAGTCTGACCGTCATCGGCGCGGTCTCGGCCGTTCCTCCCGACAGGGTCAGTGCCACGAGGAGGTCGTTCCACACCCAGACGAACTGGATGACGGCGAAGCTGACCAGGACCGGGCGGGCCAGCGGGAGCACGATCCGGAGCAGCAGGGTGCCGTGCGACGCGCCGTCGACGCGGGCGGCCTCGATCAGCTCCCGGGGCAGCCCGGCCAGGAAGTTGTGCAGGAGGAACACCGCGAACGGCAGCGCGAAGACCGTGTGGGCGAACCAGACCTGACCGAACCGGGCGTAACCGGTGAGGTGCCACGCGGGCAGGAACAGCCAACCCTGGGAGAAGAGTTTCAGGAGGGGGACGAGCGCCGTCTGGAGCGGCACGACCTGAAGCGCGAAGATGCCGACGACGAGCGCGTCACGCCCCCTGAACTCGATCCAGGCCAGCGCGTACGCCGCGAAGAAGGCCAGGACGAGCGGGAACAGCACCGAGGGAACGGTGATGACGACGGAGTTGACGAAGTGCTCCGCGAGCCGCCCCGCCCCGTTCCCTCCGCCGGAGAGCACCTCGCCGTAGTTGTCGAGGGTGAGGTGCGGCGCACCGAACACCGTCCACCAGCCCGTCGTCTTGATCTCCCGCTCGGGGCGGAACGAGGACATCAGGAGACCGAGGGTCGGTGTCGTCCAGAGGACCGCGATGACCACGGCCGTCGACGTGAAGGCACGGGAGGTCAGACGCTCCCGGACGCCGCTCATCCGGTCCTCCGCCGTGCCCGGAGCTGGTGGGCGACGAAGGGGGTGACGAGGAGGAAGAGGAGCACGGCCAGCGCCGCGCCGCGGCCCGTCTCGCCGTAACGGAAGGCCTGGTCGTACATCTCGTGGGCGAGGACGCCCGTGTCGAACTGTCCGCCGGTCATGGTCCGGACGATGTCGAAGGCCTTGAAGGTGCCGATCGCCAGGGCGAGGAGGACGACGAGCAGGGTGGGCCTGATCGTCGGCAGGACGACGCGCCGGAATATTTGCCGGGGGGACGCGCCGTCGAGCCGGGCGGCCTCGGTCAGCTCCGCGGGTACGGATCTGATCGCGCCGGCCAGCAGTACGGCCGCGAAGCCCGCTTGCGTCCACACCATCGCCACGACGAGGAACAGGACGTTCCAGGGAGAGTCCACGAGCCATTGCCGCGGCTCGCCGTCGAACGCGACGACGATCCGGTTCAGCAGGCCGATCTGTCCGGCCTCGGCCGGACGGTAGGCGTAGAGGAACTTCCAGACGACGCCGGCGCCGACGAACGAGATCGTCATCGGCGTGAGGAGGAGGGACAGCGCGAACGTTCTGAACCGTGACCGTGCGACGGCTGTGGCGTAGAGCAGACCGAACGCGGTGGACGTGAGCGGCACGAGCACGACCCACGCCAGGGTGTTGCGCAGCGCCACCAGCGCCCGGTGGTCGGTGAACACCCAGACGTAGTTGTCGAAGCCGGCCCACGTGTCTCCCCCGCTGTCGGTGAACGACAGCGCCAGGGTGCGCAGACCGGGCAGGACGAGACCGACCGCGAGCAGCAGCACCGCGGGGGCCAGCAGGATCAGGGCCGCGGCCCTCCTCCGCACCGGTCCCCGGTGCAGTGCGAGCAGGATCAGGGCGATCACCGCCCCGAAGGCGGCGACGCCCTGGAGCAGGTACAGCAGCTTGGGCTGCTGGGCGACGACGTCGAACGGCATCACTTTCCCGGCCAGGACCGTTCGATGGAACCGGCGACCTGCCGGGTGCTCGCGCCGCCGATCCAGTCGACGGCTCCCTTCCAGAACGTCCCGGCGCCGACCGACGCCGGCATCAGGTCCGAACCGTCGAACCTGAACTGTGTCCCGGGGTCCTGGAGCAGTCGGATCGAGAGCCTGTCGACCGGGGTCGCGGCGTTCGCCGGATCCACGCCCCTGTTCGCGGAGACGAACGGGCCCTTCTTCATCCGCGCGTTCGCGAAGTCCGCGGACGCCAGGTACTCCTGGAACGCCCGCACCTCGGGGCGGTCGGCGAACGCAGAGGTGAACACTCCACCGCCCAAGACGGGGCGGCTCGCCGGGTCGACACCCGGCAGGAGGAAGGCGTGGACGTCCTTGTCCGGTCCGATCTCGGTGCCCTTCGGCCACATGTCGGCATAGAACGAGGCCTGCCGGTGCATCGCGCAGTCGCCGGAGAGAACCGGTGTGCCGGCCTCCTGGAAGGAGATCGACGCCATCGAACGGGCCGGACCGAAACCGCCGTTGGCGTATCGGTCGTTCTTGAGGACGGAGCCCACGGTGTCCATGGCCTTGATCACTCGTGGGTCGTCGAACGGGATCTCGTGGGCGACCCACTGGTCGTAGACGTGCGTGCCCTGCTGGCGCAGCAGGACGTCCTCGATCCAGTCCGTCACGGGCCAGCCGGTCGCCTCGGCGGACTCGATGCCCGCACACCAGGGTGTGACCCCCGACGCCGCGACCTTCTCGGTGACGGCCATCAGCTCGGCCCACGTGCGGGGAACGCTGAGCCCCTTGTCACGGAAGAACGTCGGGGAGTACCAGACGAACGACTTCACGTTCGCGACCAGCGGCGTGCCGTAGAGGGTGCCGTCCACGGTCGCGTAGCTGTTCCAGTCCGCCGACCAGCCCTGCTTCGCGAGAGCGGCGACGCCGGCGCTCACGGGCTTGAGCCTGCCCGCCCGCGCGAAGCGTTCCAGGAGGCCGGGCTGGGGAAAGAACGCGACGTCGGGGGCGTTCCCGCCGTCGACCCGGAGCTGGATCCGGGCCTCGAACTCCCCGTCGCCCTCGTACTGGACGTCGATTCCCGTGCAATCGGCGAAGTCGGCCCACGTCTCTTCGAACAGGTCGGCTTCGCGGTCCCGGTTCTCCGCGTAGACGGTGACCTCGGTGCCGGGGTGCTCGCCGTAGCGGGCGTACGGCGCGCAGTCCGCGGTGGTGTGCGACCGCGGACCGCTGTCCTGCGGGGTCCCGCAGGCCGTGGTCGTGACGGCGAGGGTGATGACGGCGAGCGCGAGCCTCGCGCCGAACCTCATGGGTGTGCTTCCTCCGATCGCCCGCCGCATGTTCTCGGCGGGCGTGTCGGAAAGCTACCTCGTTCGAACGACAGAGACCAATCGTTCGATGTTCAAGCAGGGGGTCAGTGCCCCGTGGACCGGGCCGCGTCCAGGATCAGCTCCGCCACCGCCTTGGGCTGGGCGAGCATGACCAGGTGGGAGGAGTCGACCTCGACGGTGGTCATGCCGGCCCGCTCGTAGCCGTACCGCTCCACGTCGGGGTTGATCGTGCGGTCGGAGGAGGCGCCGTGGACCAGGACGACGGTGGGGCGGGCGTGTCGGGGCATGGGTGAACTCCTCGGTGCGTGGCGGGGGAAGGCGGTAGTGGGTCGGTTCACAGACCGAAGCGGGCGCGGCGCCCCTCGGGCACGAGGTCGGCGTAGTCGGGGTGCTTGCCGATCCAGCCGCGGATGAAGGGGCAGTACGGCAGAACGCGCAGGCCGCGGTCCCGGGCGTCGTCCAGGGCGCCGCGGGCGAGCAGCCCGCCCAGGCCCCGGCCGCCGAAACGGGGATCGATCTCGGTGTGGATGAAGGCGATCTCGCCCTCCGAAAGGTGGTAATCGGCGAAGCCGGCGGTCTCGGTGCCCTTGCCGTCGTCAGTGGCGACGATCTCGTACCGGGACTTCTCGGGACGGTCGATGACGTGGGGGTCCACGGGTGCTCCTGTGTGATCAGGGTGCGACGGGGCCGGTGGCCGCGATCAAAGGGTGCGGCGCACGCCCGCCTGGCGTTCCAGGTTGCGGAGCTGGACGGCGAGGTCGCCCTCCACGGCGAGGTGGGCGGGGCCACTGCGGCCGATGGGCAGGACCTGCTCGCTGCGCATGTCCTCGAGCATCAGGGCGAACGCCGTGTACATCGCGACGAGCGCCACCACGAGGCCGAGCGCCCCGGATGTGCGGGTCAGCCATTCGGCCCCGGTGACGCCCGCGAGGCCGGTGGCCGCCCAGCGGGGCAGCGAGACCGCGAGGACGAGCCACAGCGCCCGCTTGGGCCCGGTCACGGCGGTCATCAGCGCGCCGAAGCAGAGGAGCGCCAGGTTGAAGACGCCGAGGACCTTCGGGCCGTCGGCCGCGCCGCTGAGCATGATGAGCGCGTAGGGCAGCCAGCTGCCGGCGAACACCGCCATCAGGGTCGCCGCGATCACGTCACGGGCGCCGAAGGCCAGGAAGCTCACGAGGAGTTGGAGGACGAACGCCGGCAGCACCGTGAACGCGACGGCGGCACGGGCCTCCTCCCCGAAGATCCCGAGCTGGAGACATCCCGTCATCACGGACGCGATGGCGATCGTGAAGAAGCCGAGCGGCATGGGTGAGGCGATGGGACGCAGGGTGATCCGTGTCATCGACCGGAGGTCCGGCTCGAAGCGGCGTCCCGGGGGCGCGGCCGGGCCCCGTTCGTCGCCGTCGGCGGCCGGGGAGGCGGCAGTCATCGGATGTCTCTCTTTCAGTGATCGAAGCAGGGGTCGACGAAGGACGGCGTCGTCTCGGGGACGGAGCCGCGCGCGACACGCCACCGGCGGTGCTGCTCGGACTCGGCGGCGGCCTCGACCACCAGGGAGGCCTGGTGGGCGCCCCGACGACCCGACTGGTAGCCGCCGAAGTGGGCCACGGGACTCCACTCGGGGCTCACCGGCGGCACGGCCTCGTCGAGGCCCTCGTACTCCGCGGTCGCGTGGACGATCCGGCCGCCGACGACGGTGAGCACGGACTCGATGCCGGGGATGACGTCCTCGGCCACGGTGAGGAAGTCGTCGGAGAGGACCGCGAGGTCGCCGTAGTAGCCCTCCCGCAGGGTTCCCTTGACGTCCTGCTCGCCGGTGAGCCGCGCTCCTCCGCGGGTGTAGAGGCCGAGGGCGGTCTCCCGGTCGAGCAGGTTCGCGGCCGGGTACAGCTCGGTGCCGCCGACGGTGCGCCCGGTGACCAGCCAGTGGAGGGCGACCCACGGGTTGTACGAGGAGACGCGGGTGGCGTCGGTCCCGGCGGCGACGGTGAGGCCGCGGTCGAGCATGGCCCGGACCGGCGGGGTGCGGGCGGCGGCCTCGGCGCCGTAGCGGTCGAGGAACGCGGCGCCCTGGAAGGACATCCGGTTCTGGACCGAGACGGCTCCGCCGAGGGCGGCGATCCGGTCGAGGCTGCCGGCGGAGACGGTCTCCGCGTGGTCGAAGAGCCAGCGGTTGCCGTCGGGGAAGAGTCCCTCCGCGGCGAGCTTCTCGAAGACGGCCAGGTCGCGGCGGATGGTCTCGTCGTAGGTCGCGTGGAGCCGGAAGCCCCAGCCGTTCTCCATCAGGAGCCGGACGGCCTGCTCGAACTCGGCCTCGTACCCGGCGCCGAGTTCGGGCCGCGGCTCGGAGAAGTTCTCGAAGTCGGCGGCGGCCCAGGTCAGGTTCTCACCCGCGCCGTTGAGCCGGAGCCACTCGTCCCCGTCGCCGGGCTTGACCGTCTCGGTCCAGCGCTTCAGGTCGGCGAGCTCCTGCCCGGCCGTCTGCGGGAACAGGTGGTAGGCGATCCGCAGGGACAGCTCCCCCGACCGGGCGAGGTCGGCGACCGTGGCGTAGTCGTCGGGGAAGTTCTGGAACCCGCCGGCGGCGTCGACGGCCGAGGTCAGGCCGAAGCGGTTCAGCTCGCGCAGGAAGTGACGCGTCGACGTCCGCTTGTCGGCCTCGTCGAGAGCCGGCGCCTTGGCCAGCGTCGAGTACAGGATCAGAGCGCTCGGGGCGGCGAGGAGCACCCCGTTGGGTGCGCCGTCCCGGGCCCGGACGATCTGTCCGCCGCGTGGATCGGGGGTGTCCCGGGTGAATCCGGCGGCCTGGACGGCGGCCCGGTTCATCAGCGCCGACTGGTAGAGGTGCAGGACGAAGACCGGGGTGTCGGGGGCGGCCGCGTTCAGCTCGGTGACGGTCGGCATCCGGCGCTCGGCGAACTGCTCGGCGGTCCAGCCGCCGACGACCCGGATCCATTGCCCCTTCGGGGTGCGCCCGGCCTGCTCGCGCAGCATGGCCAGGGCGTGGCGGAGGCTGCGTACGCCGTCCCAGCGCAGCTCCAGGACGTAGTTCAGGCCGCCCCGGATGACGTGCAGGTGCGAGTCGTTCAGTCCGGGGATCACCCGTCGGCCCAGCGCGTCGACGACTTTGGTGCCGGGCCCGACGAGGTGGGCGAGGTCGTGGTCGTCGCCGAGGGCCGCGACCCGGCCGTCGCGGATCGCGACGGCGCGGGCCTCGGGACGGGCGGGGTCGCCGGTGAACACCTTGGCGTTGCGGACGAGGAGGTCGGCCCGCACGGGTTCCCGGCGCGGGGCGGGGACGAGGCCCGCCACCGGCATGCCGGTCGACGGCCCGGTCATGCGAGGGCCTTGCGGAGGGTGTCGACCGCGAGACCGATGGCGAGGTCCGCGGCCCACGTGTCGCGCAGCGCGTTCAGCATCACGAAGTCGTGGATGGTGCCCTGGACGCGCAGGGCGGTGACGGGGACGCCGGCGGCACGGAGCTTCGCCGCGTACGCCTCGCCCTCGTCGCGCAGGACGTCCGCCTCCGCCGTGATGACCAGGGCCGGCGGCAGACCGGTGAGCTGCTCGGTGGAGGCGCGCAGCGGCGAGGCGGTGATCTGGGCGCGCTCGGCCTCTTCGGTCGTGTACTGGTCCCAGAACCACTTCATGGCGTCGCGGCGCAGGAAGTAGCCCTCGGCGAAGGCGTGGTACGAGTCGGTGTCGAAGCTCGCGTCCGTGACCGGGTAGAAGAGGACCTGCTGGAGGAGCGTGACGTCGCCGCGCTGCTTGGCCATGAGGGTGAGGGCGGCGCTCATGTTGCCGCCGACGGAGTCGCCCGCGACGGCGATCCGGGTGCCGTCGAGGTCCTTGTGGTGTCCCTCGCGGGCGATCCACTGGGCGACGCCGTAGTTCTGCTCGATCGCGACGGGGTAGCGGGCCTCGGGCGAGAGGTCGTACTCGGGGAAGACCACGGCCGCCCCGGTGCCGACGGCGAGTTCGCGGACGAGCCGGTCGTGGGTGTGGGCGTTGCCGAAGACCCAGCCCGCTCCGTGGACGTACAGGATGACGGGGAGCGTGCCGGTAGCGCCGCGGGGGCGGACGATCCGGGCGCGGACGTCGCCGGTCGGGCCTCCGTGGACGGTGACCCACTCCTCGTCGACGGCGGGCAGCGGCACGCCCTCGCCGCTCTGGACGTCGTCCACGGCCTTGCGGCCGTCGGCGACGGGGATCTGGTAGAGGTACGGCGGCCGGGCGGTGGCGTCGGCGAAGGCCTGGGCGGCTGGTTCGAGGACCGGACGGTCGTTCATGAGGGGCTCTCCTTCGGGATGTGCGGGAGGGGAAGGTCGGGGATTCAGCGGGTCGCCCGAGCGGCGGCGAGGATCACGTGGGTGACCACGACCGGGCGGGAGACGGCCACGGCGTGCGACGCGTCCACTTCGGTGACGTGCGAGCCGGCGCGCCGGGCCATCCACCGCTGGGCGGCCGGAGGAATGTTCTTGTCGGAGGTGGCGATCAGCGCCCACGACGGGATCGTCCTCCAGGCCGCTCGGCCGGCCTTCTCCTCCAGCGCGGTGATGGCCACCGGTCGCTGGCTCACGGCCATGACCGTCGCGTCGGCGGTGGGGACGTCGGCGGCGAACTGCCGGTGGAATCCGGCCCGTTCGATGACGAGTTCGGTGCCGGTGCCGCCGCCGGGCAGCGGGTACGACTGCGGATTCACGGTGTCGCCGAGGGTGGAGCCGGGGAACTTGGCGGCGAGCTCGGCCGCGCTCTCGCCCTTGTCCGGGGTGAATGCGGCGATGTGGACGAGGGCCCGCACACGGCTGTCGCCCACCGCGGCGCCGCTGATGACGGCGCCGCCGTAGGAGTGGCCGACCAGGACGACGGGTCCGTCGACGACGGCCGGCACACTGCGCAGGTAGGCGGTGTCCTCGGCGAGACCGCGCAGCGGGTTCGCGGGGGCCATGACGGGGTAGCCCACGTGCTGCAGCAGCCGGATCGTGCCGCTCCAGCCGGAGGCGTCCGCGAACGCTCCGTGGACCAGGACGATCGTGGGCTTGGGATCGTGCCGGTCGACGCCGGCGGCGACGGCCGGTCCGCCGCCCGATCGCGGCGACGTCGTACGCGTCCGTCAGCCGCGCACGAGCGGGGTGTCCACGAGGTGCTCGGCCAGGAACCACACCTGTGCCTCGCCGGTGCGGATGACCTCGGAGACGAGCAGGTCGGTGCTGCCCTCGTCGCCCTCCGCCGCGATCCGGGCGGCGGCGTCCCGCGCGTCGATCAGGATCCGCTCGTGCGCGTCGAGGAGCCGCGACAGCATGACCGGAACCGGCTCGACGCCGTCCGGCGGCCGGGGGATCGCGGTCAGCTCCGCGACGTGGCGGGGGTCTCCGACGGCGAGGCCGCCGAGGCTCTGGACCCGCTCGGCCAGCGCGTCGACGATGGCCAGCTGGGCCTCGGCGTGCTTGTCGAGCATGAGGTGGAGCGAGTAGAAGGTCGCTCCGCGCATGAGCCAGTGGTGCTTCTTGTAGAGGGAGTGGAGGATCTGCGTGTCGGCGAGGACGCGGTTCAGTCGCTGGCAGGCGTACATGCGGGCGTCGTGGCCGAGGCCGATCGGCAGCTGCTTGAGCGTGCCGAACGCCTGGGTCTCGACGCCCTTCTGGTGCAGCAGCGGCTGACCGCCGCCGTGCGGGGTCGTGAGGGTGTCCATCGAGTGCTCCTGAGGGGAAGGGGTGGGGAGGGCCCGGCCGTCCGGTCGGGGCGCGCGCGGCCGGACCGGTCCGCGTGGCTCGTGCTCGGCGCTCGGCGCTCAGCGCTCGGCGCTCAGCGCTCGGCGACAGCCGGGGCGGCGGGCCGGTGCAGGACGAGCCGGGCGAGGAGCCCGCTGCCGAGACCGGCCGCGAGGGCGAGGGCCGCCCACCACAGGGGATAGGGGGTGAGGCCCACGGCCGCGTCGAGGGACCAGGCGCCGGGCCCGGTGGCGGCGAGGGCGGCGGCGCTGCCGATGAGGACGAGCGGGTACTCGTACCCGTCGTTCTGCACCCAGAGGCCGTGGCGCCATTTCACGGTGAGCGCCACCGTCATGACACCGATGGTGCCGGTGGCGGCGAGCGGGGTCAGGAGGCCTGCGGCGAGCAGCAGGCCCGATCCGATCTGGCCGCCGCCCGCCGCCAGTGCGGTGAGGGCCCCGCCGCGGAAACCGTCGGCACGGAACTCCTCGGTGCCGCCCGCGAGCCCCTTGCCGCCCAGGTGGGAGCTGACCTTCTGCACCCCGTGACCGGCGACGAGCAGACCCACCAGCAGGCGCAGGACCAGAATGCCGGTGTCCAAGGAGATCAGCCGGCCGCGTGCGCGCCGATGACGCTCTGCGCGTACACGACGCCCAGGCCGTATGCGCCCGCGTGGGCCTTGACGATCTCCATGACCGCGCCGTACGTCTCCTGGCGCGCCCAGTCGCGCTGCAGCTCCAGGAGGACCTGCACCCAGGTCACCGGGACGGCCCCGGCGGCGACCATCCGCTGCAGGGCGTGCTCGTGGGCGGCCGGGCTGACGCCGCCGGAGGCGTCGGTCACGACGTACACCTCGTAACCCTGCTCCAGCGCCGAGAGCGCGGGCAGCACCAGGCAGACCTCGGTCCACAGACCCGACAGGACGATCTTCTTGCGTCCGGTCGCCTTGACCGCCGCCACGAGCGCCTCGTCCTCCCAGGCGTTCATGGTGGTGCGGTCGATGACGTCCCGCTCGGGGAACACCTCGGCGAGCTGCGGCAGCAGGGGCCCGGAGAAGGACTCGGCGGCGACCGTGGTCAGGACGGCCGGCACGTCGAACGCCTTGGCCGCCTTGGCGAGGCCCACGGTGCTGTTGATGATCGCGGCACGGTCGCCGCTGCCGGTGCCGAAGAACATCTGCGGCTGGTGGTCCACGAAGAGCATGACCGAGTTGTCGGGCGTGAGCAGGTCCTTGCTCGGAGCGGCCTGCACCTGGGCGATGTCGAACATGAGGGGTCCTTTCGGAGCTGTCGGGGGCGCGCCGACCGCCTCCGCGGCTCGGCGCTTCCTCACACTAGGAGCGGCCCGACCGGCCGAGTTGACCTCCTGCGCCCAAGCGTTGGCACGACGGCGCACGACCACCCCGAGGCGTCACGGAGCCCACGGCGATCCCCGCCACGCACACGGGCCCGGCGTAGCGACGGTCGCCGCGGCCGTGGTCGAGCGCTGACCCGGCTGCCGGGGTCACGAGGCCCCCGGGCGGGCCTCGTGCACTTCTCCGGCGTGACGTGTCTCACGTTCGGGTGCGAGGTGTGGACCGGATCGCGCGGGGCAGGCGGCCAATCATGGGGCTGGGCACCGGGTCGGGGCGTGGGGAGCGCCCTCCTTCGCGACGGCGGGTCGGGGTGGGGCCCGCGACTGTGCCGTATGGTCGGCAGCGTTCTGACTTGGTGACACGTGGAGGGAACTGCGTATGGACAGCGGCGATTCAAAGCGGCTGCTGGAACTGCTCACGGCACGCCGCGCCGAGCTGATCGCGCAGTGGGAGCAGGCCGTCGGCGCGTCCCTGCACGGCCGGCTGAGCACCATGGAGCTGGGCCGTGAGCTGAGCGAGTTGTACGACGCCGTCGTCGACGCCCTCGCGACCGGCGGGTTCGCCGGGCGGAGCTCGGAGTACGCGGTCGTGCGCAGTCTCCTGGTGGAGCTTTCCCGGAACCGGGCGCGCCAGGGCTTCACCCCCACCGAGACCGCCGTGAGCGTGTTCGCCCTGAAGGAGGTGCTGGAGTCCCTGCTCGGCGGGTCCGTCGAGGAGATCCGCGTCTACCTGCAGTTCTCGCGCCTCCTGGACGACCTGGGCCTCTTCACGGTGGAGGAGTACGCGCGGACCCGCGAGGAGATCATCTCCGCGCAGTCGCAGCAGCTCCTGGAGCTCTCCACGCCCGTCGTGAAGCTGTGGGACGGCGTCGTGGGCGTGCCGCTCGTGGGCACGCTGGACTCCGCCCGTACGCAGGTGGTCATGGAGAAGCTCCTCCAGGCTCTGCTGGACTCGAACTCCGCCCACGCGATCATCGACATCACGGGGGTGCCCGCCGTGGACACCCAGGTGGCGCAGCACCTGCTCAAGACGGTCGTCGCGGCGCGCATGATGGGCGCGGAGTGCGTCATCTCGGGGATCCGGCCGCAGATCGCGCAGACCATCGTGGGGCTGGGCATCGAGTTCGGCGACATCCCGACCAAGGCCACCCTGGCGGACGCGCTGCGTCACGCCCTCGTCGAGATCGACAAGGCCGCTGCGACGCGTGCGGCGGGGCTGCTGTGAGCGATCGCGTTCCGGTCCTGAAGATCGGTGACATCCTCCTGGTGTCCATCCAGGTCGACCTGGAGGACCAGATGGTGCTCGACCTGCAGGACGACCTGTCCCAGCAGATCGTCGCCACCTCCGCCCGCGGCGTCGTCATCGACATCTCCGCCCTGGAGATCGTCGACTCCTTCGTGGGACGGATGCTCGCCACCACGGCGGCGATCTCCCGTGTCCTGGGCGCGGAGACGGTCGTCGTGGGCATGCGGCCCGCGGTCGCCATGACCCTGGTGGAGCTCGGCCTGTCGCTCGGCGGCGTCCGGACGGCTCTCAACCTCGAACTCGGGCTGGGCTACCTTCGTCGTGCGCAGGTGTCACCTCCGGCGAGCCGGTGAGGGACTACCCGGCCGACGAGGCCTCACGCGAGGAAGTGGCGATCCAGGCCAGCGGGGACGTGGTGAAGGCGCGCCAGACGGTCCGTCTGCTCGCCCAGCAGGCCGGTCTGTCCCTGGTCAATCAGACGAAGCTGGTCACCGCCGCCAGTGAGCTCGGTCGCAACACCCTCATCTACGGCGGCGGGGGCACAGCTCAGGCGGCGATCGTACGGGACGTGGCCAGGGTCGGCGTATGGGTGCGTTTCGCCGACGCCGGCCCCGGCATCCCGGACACGGAACTGGCCCTCACGGACGGATGGACGTCCGGCAGCGGCATGGGTCTGGGGCTCAGCGGCGCCCGCCGGCTCGTCGACGAGTTCGAGCTCGATTCGACGCCTGGTGTCGGCACCACGGTGACGGTGCTGAAGTGGGCACGGTGAATCCCGTGGCCGACGGCCACGGGACCGAGGCCGAGGACGTCGTGTGGATGCGCCTGGGCGCGGTGCTGGACGCGGTCGCGCGCCGTGAGGCCGCGCGTCTGTCACACCGCATCGGCATGTCCGCGGACAGAGTGGCCGAGGTGGAGCTCGCCGTCACCGAGGCGGCCACCAACCTCCGGAAGTACGCGAAGGACGGCTCCCTCGCGCTGCGGATCGTCCGCATGCCCGGCCGTGCCGCCGTCGAGCTGCTCTCGCTGGACACCGGTCCCGGCATCCCGGACCTCTCGGCCGCGCTCGCCGACGGCGTCTCGAGCCGCGGCACCCTGGGCATCGGGCTGGGCTCCATCGCGCGGTGCGCCGACACCTTCGACGTGTACTCCGTGCCGGGGGTCGGAACGGCGCTGCTCGCCCGTTTCTGGTCCGTCAGGGCCGGCGGTGCGCTCGTGGACGTCGAGCCCTCGGCGGCCGGGCTGACCCGGCCGATCAGCGGGGAGACCGTGTGCGGGGACAGCTGGGCCGCGCGCACCGACGAGCGGCCCGACGGGGTCGTGGTCACCTCCATGATGTGTGACGGGCTCGGCCACGGCCCGCTGGCGGCGCTGGCCGGTGAACGGGCACGGGCCGCGTTCAGGACCAACGCGCACAGGTCGCCCGAGCTGATCATCAGGGCGCTGCACGACGAGCTGAGGGGGACCCGTGGCGCGGCGGTCGCGGTGGCACGTGCCGACTACGCCCGCGGCACCGTCGAGCACTGCGGCGTGGGCAACATCAGCGGCTGCGTGGTCATCGGTGACAAGCGGAGCGCCCTGCTGTCGGTTCCCGGGATCGTGGGCCACCAGATGCCGGCCCTGAAGACGCACCAGGTGCCTTTGGAGCGGAGCGGTGTCCTGGTGCTCCACTCCGACGGGCTGAGCGACCGCTGGTCCCCCGCTTCCTTCCCCGGACTGTTCCGGCGGCGTCCGGCGCTCATCGCCGCGCAGATCCTCGGTCAGGCGGGTGTACGACGGGACGACGCCGGCATCGTCGTCGTCAAGGCGGCCGACTCGTGAGAGCCGTGGGGAGCCACGAGTTCAGCGATCTGCCGCTCAGGGCCGACCGGGACGTGTTTGAACTCCGCAGACAGGGACAGCTGCTGTGCAAGGCCCTGGGGCTGGAGGGTCACGAACTGGTCCGCGTGGTGACCGTACTGAGTGAGGTGGGGCGTGATCTGCTGGGGTCCCCGGCCCTTCGCGTGGGGCTTCGAACGGCGCCTGAGTCCGGTGGCGTCCACTTCCTCGCCTCCTTCACCTGGAGTGGGCACCGGCGTCCCGGTGCCGAGACCGTACAGGCGGCGCAGCGGCTCCTTGACCACAGCCGGTACTGCGCCTCGGAGGAAGGGCACACCCTGACGGTGGGACAACGACTGCCCTCCACGACCACTTCCGAACAGCGCGTCGAGCGGGCCCGCGCGGCGCTCCTCGGTTCGGGTGACCTCAGCATGGGCGAGGAGCTGCGTTCACAGAACCGGCAGCTGCTCCGGGCCCTGGAGGAATCACGCGCCCAGCAGGAGGAGCTGCGGCGACTGAACAAGGAGCTGGAGGAGACCAACCAAGGAGTGGTCGCCCTCTACAGCGAGCTGTCCGCGGAGCTGGAGGAGACGAACACGGGCGTGGTCGCCCTGTACGCCGAGCTGGAGGACAAGACCCGGCAGTTGCGTCTGGCCAGCGAGGCCAAGACGAGGTTCTGGGCCAATGTGAGCCACGAACTGCGCGCCCCGGTCAACTCGGTCATCTCCCTCGCACGCCTCCTCATGGCGCCCGGCGCCGATCCGCTGAGCGAGGAACAGCGGCAGCAGTTGTCTCTGATAGCCGGCTCCGGCAGCACCCTCCTCGCGCTCGTGGAGGAGCTCCTCGACGTGGCGAAGGCGGAGTCCGGGCGGCTGGAGCCCGCGCCGGCCGACACCGACCTGCGGACGCTGCTCCATCAGCTCCGCGGGACGCTCGGCGGCATGGCACACGAAGGGGTGCGCCTGGACATTCCCGATGTGCCGGATGCCCCGCGGCTCGTCACCGACGAGGTCATGCTGACCCGTGTGCTGCGCAACGTGCTCTCCAACGGGCTGAAGTTCACGACGGCGGGCGAGGTCCGGCTCACCGTCGAGACCGAGACGCGGGGCGGGCGTACCTGGTTCGCGTTCACCACCACGGACACGGGCGTCGGGATCCCGCTGGACCAGCAGGAGCGGGTGTTCGAGGAGTTCTACCAGGTTCTGGGCGTGCACCAGCGCGGTCAGCCCGGCACCGGCCTGGGGCTGCCGTACGCGCGCCGGCTCACCACGATCCTTGGGGGCACTCTCACGCTGACCAGTGCTCCCGGTGCGGGAACCACCGTCCGCGTGGACATCCCCGCCCATCTCGACGCTCCCGCCGGGGATGCGCCGGGTGCGGACGGAGACGCGCCGCAGGCGGTCGAGCCAACCGCCCGGCTCGGCTCCCTCGTGGTGGTGGACGACGATCCGATGTTCCTCGACCTGTTGCGGCCCACGCTGGAGCGCATCGCCGACGACGTCACCGAGGTCGCGGTCAGCTCGCAGGCCGTGGACATCGTCCGCGCCCGCCGGCCGGACGCGATCCTGATCGACCTCGTCATGCCCGCGCCGGACGGCTACACCCTGCTCGGGGTCCTGGCACGCGACCCGGTCACGGCGCGCATCCCCGTCGTGGTGCTGACCTCCACCGACCCCAGCGAGGTGGACCGGACCCGGCTCACCCACGCACGTTCCGTGCTGAACAAGACCCACCTCACCCGAGAGCGCATCCTGCTGGCCCTGGGCCTCGACCCGGTGCTCGCCGGTCCCCCTCCCCCGGCGGCGGGGAACGCACCTGCCGAGAGCGGAAAGACGACAGCGTGATCCCCGACCCGTCCCCGTCCGACAACTCGCCGGCGAGCATCCTCGTCGTCGACGACAACCCGACGAACCGTTACGTGCTGAGGACCACGCTGTCGCGGGCGGGGCACACGGTCGTCGAGGCCGAGGACGGCACCCAGGCCCTGGCGATCCTTTCGTCCGGCGAACCACTGCCGGAGGTGGCCATCGTCGACGTGCGCCTGCCGGACATGACCGGCTTCGACGTCTGCGAGCGCATCAAGGCGAACGCCGTCACGGCGGCCCTTCCCGTCATCCACGTCTCCGCCTCGGCGATCACCGCCACCGACCGGACACAGGGCCTCAACCGCGGAGCCGACGCGTACCTCACCGAACCCATCGCCCCGGACGAGCTCCTCGCCACGGTCACCGCAGCCCTGCGCTACGCCCGCGCCCGGCGCAGGGCCGAGCACCTGGCCGAGCGCCTCCTCCACCTCAACGAGGCCACGCACCTCCTCTACAGCGCGGACGACGCCATCGAGGTCGCCCGTGCGGCGGCCGCAGGCGCCGCGACCGTGCTGGGTACGACGGCGGTGGCGGCTCTGGTCTCCCCGCACGGCGAGCCCGCCTCGGCGGCCCGCACGGCGGCGCGGGCCGAGGAGGCTTCCCTCGGCGTCGAGGCCGGCGAGGTCGACGTGCGGGAACTGCCGTCGTACCACGAGTTCGGTGAACGGACCGGCACCCGACTGCTGCTCGTGGAGGCCCGGTCCTGGCCGGGCTTCCCGGCCCGTCCGATACCCGGGGGCATGCTCGCCGTCGGCTTCGCCCGGGCGAAGCCGGGGCGCCCCCCGGTGTGTCTCGCGGTGCCCGCCGAGGTCGTCGCGACGTCGGACGACGAGCAGCTGCTCACCCAACTGGCCCAGGCCTGCGCCCTGGCCCTGGAGGCCCTGCGGAGCTACACCGAGGAGCACGACCTGGCGCTGACGCTCCAGCGGAGCTTCCTGCCCGACACGCTGCCCCGTTCCTCCCTGGCCGAGCTCGCGGTGCGGTACCTGCCCGCCAGCGAACACGCGGAGATCGGCGGCGACTTCTACGAAGCCCTGCCCACCCGGGACGGCCTGCTGCTCGCCGTCGGCGACGTCGCCGGCCACTCCCTCGACGCGGCGATGCTGATGGGGCAGATCCGCCACGCCCTGCGCGCCTACGCGATCGAGGAGCACTCGCCGCAGGCGATCCTCGACCGCATCGAGAACCTTCTCGTGGCCGTCGAGACACAGCTCACCCTCACCCTGTGCATCGTCCTCGTCGACAGCGGGTCGGGGCTGCTGCACGTCGCCAACGCCGGCCACCTGCCGCCGCTTCTGCGCACTCCCGACGGGAGCGTCCGTTTCATCGAGGAACACGGGCCCCTTCTCGGTCTGCGCCTCCCGCAGCCCTCGGCGGTCCGGGTGGCCGCGCCCCCGGGCTCCGTGCTCGTCATGACGACGGACGGCCTGATCGAGCGGCGCCACGAGGACCTCGGCGACTCGCTGACGCGGTTGTCGACCGTCCTTGGCACGCTGCCGACCGACGCGGAGAAGGTGTGCGACGGGCTGCTGACCGCGTTCCCGCCCGACGGGGAGGACGACATCGCCCTGATGGCGGTCCGCGTCACCGGTCCTTCGGAGTGACGCGGGGGCCGGTGTCGCGGACCTTCCACGACGCCCGTCCCTCTTCTGCCGGTCGCGCGGCGCCCGGCCTTCCGAAGCACCTCGGGGCCCGGCCGTTTCCGTCCGGCCGGGCCCCGAGGTGCGTGGTGCGCGAGGAAGCGCCCCCTCGCTCACCTCACCATCTGTACCAACGGCCGCGCCCGCCGCCCGCGTTGGTGGACCGCATGACGAAGCCGAGCAGCCAGATCACCAGCACGGCTATGGCGACCCACCACAGCACCTTCAGGGCGAATCCCGCGCCGAACAGGATCAGGGCGAGAAGCAGGACCAGAAGCAAAGGAACCATTGTCATCAACCTCCTGGCAGCCGCCTGCCCCGCAATGCCCGTCCGATGCACCGATCCGGCGGGCCGACTCGTTCCTTGCGCGATCAGGGCCGTGCGGGGCCCAGCGCGTCCGCGACCGTGGGCACGAGGGTGAAGACCTGGTCCAGGCCCATGATCCCGAAGACCCGGGACAAGTCGTCGTTCACCCCGGCGAGGGCCAGGACGCACTGCGCCGCGTGTGCCTTCTGGTAGGCACTGACGAGGACGGTCACGCCGGTGGAGTCGCAGTAGGTGAGGGCGGTCAGGTCGAGTACGACGCGGGCGTCCGGGACGAACACCTCCTCGCCGAGGAAGCCGGCGAGGAGCGGGGCGGTGTGATGGTCGAGCTCGCCGTCCACGACCAGGACGGTGGCGCCCGGGGCGGTGTTCTGGGGGCTGATGGTGAGGGTGCGATCGTCCACCGGTTCTCCTGTGCGGCTGGGGGCGTACGGTTCGTCGGTCGGTGTGCGGGGCGTACGGAGCAGGACGTCGTCCCTGGACCCTTCGCCTCTCCGCGGCTCGGCGGAACATGTGTCACCGGCCGCCGACCCGAGGTGAATCGGTTGGTCGGCCCGCGCGCTCCCTGGCCCCACGGGCCGGGCGCCCACGCCCGGGGGCGCGGGGGCAGGTCTATCCTACGGATCAGGCGGGTACCCGCGGGGCGCGGGCGTGCTGGCCGGTGACCGGAGCGGACGGTCGCAGGCGATGGGGCCGGGGACCCGTCGTCACGGGCGGGGTGCCCGAGCACGGGAACGAGAGGGCGGTCAGTGGGCGAGCGTGAGGGCCGGGGGCCCCGTACGACGGGGACGGGCGTGCCCGAGGTGTTCGCCGCCGACCAGGAGATCGGCCCTGATCTCGCGGCGGTGGACTGGGCGGCCACTCCACTGGGTCCCCTGGAGAGCTGGCCGCAGAGTCTGCGCACCGCCGTGAGCATCCTGCTGTCGTCCCGCTTCTCGATGTGGATGGCGTGGGGGCCGGAACTGACGTTCTTCTGCAATGCCGCCTACCGGCGCGACACGCTCGGGCGCAAGTACCCGTGGGCGCTCGGCCGGCCGGTGCGGGAAGTCTGGCAGGAGGTCTGGGAGGACGTCCGTCCACGGATCGAGAGCGTCCTCGCCGGCAGTGCCACGTGGGACGAGGCGCTGTTGTTGTTCCTGCAGCGCTCCGGGTTCCCGGAGGAGAGCTACCACACCTTCTCGTACAGTCCGCTCCGCGACGAGGACGGCCAGGTCGTCGGCGTGCTGTGCGTCGTCAGCGAGGAGACCGACCGCGTCATCGCCGAGCGCCGCATGAGCACGTTGCGGGACCTGGGCTCGGACTCCCGCGCCCTCCTGACGGAGCAGGAACTGGTGGCCTTCGCGAGCCGACAGCTGGAGCACAACGCCGAGGACCTGCCGTTCACCCTCACGTACCTCTTCCAAGAGGACGGCTCGGCCCGGCTGGCGGCGAGCACCGGCATCGCCGCCGGGCATCCCGCCGTCCCCGACATGCTGGCGGCCGGCGACGCGTCGGCCCCGTGGCCGACGCAGGCGCCCGCCCGGCAGGAGACCGCGCTGGTGGCCCTGGACGGTGCGGCGTACGGGGCGCTGCCGGGCGGCGCCTGGTCCGAGCCGCCGACCCGCGCTCTGATCGTGCCCCTGCTGGGCCAGGGCACCGCCCCGTACGGCTTCCTGGTGGCCGCCCTGAACCGCTACCGGCCGCTGGACGAGGACTACCGGGGCTTCGTCGAACTCGTGGCGGGGCACATCGCAGCCGGCATCTCCCGTGCTCGCAGCTATCGGGCACAGCAGCGAAGGGCCGAGGAGCTCGCCGAACTCGACCGTGCCAAGACCGCCTTCTTCTCCAACATCAGCCACGAGCTCCGCACCCCGTTGACCCTGATCACGGGCCCGGTGGAGGAGCTGCGCACCCGACTGGCGGACGCCGGTCCCGCGGTGCGCGACGAACTCGACGTCATCCACCGCAACGGGCTCCGCATGGGCAGGCTGGTCAACGACCTGCTCGACTTCTCCCAGATCGAGGCCGGTCGCATGGGAGGACGCTACGAGCCCGTGGACCTCGCCACGGCCACCGCCGACCTTGCCGGGGTGTTCCGTTCCGCCATCGACAGGGCGGGCCTCGACCTGGTGGTGGACTGCCGGGCTCTGGAAGCCCCGGTGTACGTGGACCGCGGCATGTGGGAGAAGGTGATCCTCAACCTGCTGTCCAACGCACTGAAGTTCACCTTCGAGGGGACGATCGGCGTGTCCGTGCGCTCGGAGCGCACGGAGGCGGTGGTGACGGTCACCGACACCGGCACCGGGGTGCCCGCCCACGAGGTCCCACGGCTCTTCGAGCGCTTCCACCGCGTGGAGAACGCCCGCGCGCGCTCCGGTGAGGGCAGCGGCATCGGGCTCGCCCTGGTCCGGGAGCTGGTCGGACTGCACGGCGGCACCATCACCGCCGAGTCCGCCGAGGGCGAGGGCACCCGGTTCACGATCCGTCTGCCGTTCGGCACCGCACACCTGCCGGCCGACGCGGTGGTGCCCGCGACCACGCCGGCCGAGGGGGGTGGCACGGCCGAACCGTACCTGCAGGAGGCACTGCGCTGGCTGCCCGGCGAGACGGCCCCGAAACCGGTCGACGCGGGGGGCGGGAGCGGTGCGGCCCTCGCCGCAAGCGGTTCGGGGAGCGGTACGGCGACGGGAACGCGGACCGGTGCCGCCCTCGAGGCGAGTGGACGATCCGTCCCGGCGGTCGCGACGAGGGTCCTCGTCGCCGACGACAACGCGGACATGCGCGAGTACCTCACCCGTCTGTTGTCGGGCGCCGGTTACGAGGTGCGGGGTGTGTCCGACGGGCAGGAGGCCCTCGCCGCGGTCCGTGCCCAGGTGCCCGACGTGGTGGTCAGCGACGTGATGATGCCCCGCCTGGACGGGCTGGCGCTCGTGACCGCGCTGCGCGCCGACCCCCGCACCGCCACCGTCCCCGTCCTGCTGCTCTCCGCCCGGGCCGGTCAGGAAGCCTCCGTCGAGGGCCTGCGGGCCGGCTCCGACGACTACCTCGTCAAGCCCTTCGCGGCCGTCGAACTCCTCGCCCGGTTGCGCGCCACCGTGCAACTCGCCCGGCTCCGCAACCACCAGGCTCGCTGGCGCACCGCTCTCGTGGACAGCCTCCAGGAAGGCTTCTTCGTCTGCGACGAGACGGGCGGCGTCGTCGAGATCAACGCCGCCTTCACCGACATCCTCGGTTACGGTCCCGAGGGGCTGCCGTACGCGCCCGTCCCTCCGTGGTGGCCCGACCCCCGGCTCGACCCGGAAGCCCGCCGGCAGGTCGAGGAGTCCTTCGACCGGTTGACCCGGACGACGAAGGGCTCCTTCACCGTCCCCCTCACCCACCGGGACGGACGGCGGGTCTGGGTGAGCGCCGCCGTGGTCCGTGCCCAGGACCCCGACACCGGTCGGCGCGTCGTCGTGGGCACCTTCCGCGATGTCACCGCCGAGCACCATGCGGTTCAGCGTGACAGCGCCCTGGCCGCCTTCGGCGCCCGGCTGTCGGAGGCCGACAGCACGTCCGAGGCACTCGCCGGGGCGCTGGACGAACTGCGGAGCCTGTGGCGTGCGCGCCGGGCGACGGCCGCCGTCTTCACGGACGGGGACCGGCCCGAACTGACCGTGGCGGGTGCGCCGGTGACGTGGGACCGGCTCCCCGCCGAGGAGCGACAGCTGCTGACCGGGCTGCGCGGGCGGCCCGCGCTCGCGCCGGTCGTGGACGACGCCGGCGCCGCCGTCCTCCTGGAGCACCCCGACGGCGCCCTCGTCCTCCGGATCGACCTCGGTCACGGGCGCCCCTTCGGCGACGAGGACGGGCTGCTGCTGTCCTTGCTGGCCGGCCGTCTGGCACAGGCGCTGACCCGCGCCCGCCTGATCGACCAGCAGCGGGAGACCGCACTCGCTCTGCAGCGGGCCGTACTCGGCCCCTCCCGGCTCCCCGACGGTTTCGCCGTGCGCTACGAACCGGCCGTCCGGCCCCTCGAAGTGGGCGGCGACTGGTACGACACCGTGCCGCTGCCCGACGGACGCATCGGCATCGTCGTCGGGGACTGCGTCGGCCGCGGACTGGAAGCCGCCGCGGTCATGGGTCAGCTCCGCAGCGCCTGCCGGGCCCTGCTCCTGCGGAACCCGGACCCGGCCGGGGTCCTCATGGCGCTCGACCACTTCGCCGTCGACGTTCCCGGCGCGCTGTGCACCACGGTGTTCTGCGGCGTGCTCGACGACAGGACCGGACACCTGGTCTATTCCAGCGCCGGACATCCGCCCGGTGTCCTCACCCACCCCGACGGCACCACGGTCCTGCTGGAGGACGGCCGCTCCACGCCCCTCGCCGTCGCCCCGGGGAAGGAACGCCCGACCGGCTCGTGCACCGTGCCGGGCCGCGGCACGCTGCTGCTCTACACGGACGGCCTGGTCGAACGCCGTCGCGCCTCCCTCGTCCACGGCATCGCCGAAGCGGGCCGCGTCCTGCGGGACGGCCGCGACACGGAACTCGACGTCCTGGCCGGCGACCTCATGACCCGGCTGGCTCCGGCGGACGGTTACGACGACGACGTCGCCCTCCTGCTCTGCCGCCATCCCGCCCCCCTCGACGTGACGTTCCCCGCGGCATCGGAGCAGCTCGCGACGGTGCGCCGGGCCCTCCGTGGCTGGCTCGACCGGTGCGACCTGCCTCCGCGGACGGTCCAGAGCGCCCTCGTCGCGGCCGGGGAGGCGTGCGCCAACGCGATCGAGCACGGCCACCGGGACTCCCCCGGCGGCGCCGTGCGCCTGCGTGCCGATGCCCTCGGCGGCGAGCTGCGACTCAGTGTCGAGGACACGGGCCGCTGGAAACGACCCGATCCCGGGTCCCACCCCCATCGCGGCCGCGGAGTGACCCTCATGCGGGCCCTGATGCAAGACGTCACCCTCACCCCCGGCCCGGCCGGCACCACCGTCGACATGCGCACGAGGATCGCCCCATGACCACGACACCGCTCACCCTCACCCCCGGCCGCCGGGCGGACGGCACCCGGGTCCTGAGTGCGGTCGGCGAGATCGACATGAGCAACGCCGACGCCCTCGCTGCCGCCCTGGACGCCCTGCCGGGCCGGCTCGTCGTCGACCTCACGAAGGTCGAGTACCTCGACAGCGCGGCCCTGAGCGTGCTGTTCGCCCACGCTCACCGCGTCGATCTCGTCGCGCCCCCGCTGCTCACTCCCGTCCTGACGATCTCCGGCCTCGCGGAACTCACCACCGTCCACCAAACCGACGCCTGAGCGCACGGCAGGCGAGGTCACCGTCGTCGGGCACCTCTGCGAGGAGGACGGCCCGGTCGTGCGCCCCCCGGCACGTCCGCCCTCAGGAAGAGGGTCCTGCCCAGGCGGCGATCCGGCTCAGCGCACCCGACCCCGGGCCTTGAGGTGGGTGACGGGGACCTCGGGAGCGGCCAGGCGGTCGCCGTCGTAGCCCTTCACCTCACCGAAGCGGTCGGTGGTCATCCAGTCCTCGCGGGCCTTGCGGATTTCGGCGTCCGTGCGACCGACGAAGTTCCACCACATGACGATCTCCTCCTCGAAGGGTTCGCCGCCGAGGAGCATCAGGCCGGCGTCGGAGGCGGCCCGCAGGGGCAGTTCGGTGCGGCCGCAGCCGAGGTAGAGCATCGAGCCGGGGAGGACCGGGACGCCGTCGACGTGGGCCTCGCCCGACATGGCGAGGACCGCGTACTCGAAGTCGGGGTCCAGCGGGAGGCGCGCCTCCGCGCCCGCGGCGAGGGTGAGGTCGGCGCCGACGATCGGGGTGTACGTGGTGCCGGGCGAGGCCGCTCCGTCGAGGTCGCCGAGGAGGACCGTGGCGGTCAGGCCCGGGGCGGTGACGCGGGGCAGCCCGGCGTGGTGCTCGAAGTGGGGCTCGACGTGGCGGTGGGCGTCGGGGAGCGCGACCCAGAGCTGGGCGCCGTGCAGGAAGCGCGCGTGCGGGCGGGGGCTCTCCTCGGAGTGGGAGATGGCGCGGCCGGAGGTCATGAGGCCGAGCTCGCGGGGGCGGATGGTCTGGAGACTGCCGGTGGAGTCGCGGTGGAGCACCTCCCCCTCGTGGAGCCAGCTGACGGTCTGCAGGCCCGTGTGGGGGTGGGGCGGCACCTGCATGCCGGGCTCGTCGGCGATGTCGTCGGGACCGTAGTGGTCGACGAAGACCCAGGCGCCGACCATCCGGCGGCCGAGGTTGGGGAGGAGGCGCCGGACCTCGGTCGACTCGCCGAGCCGGACGTGGCGGGGGCTGAGGAGTTCTCGCACGGGTTCGGCGACGACGAAGCCGCGGCCGCCGCAGACGGTCAGGGAGGCCTGACGGTCCAGATTGCTCATGACGCTCAACCCCTTGCAATGGAATGTGGAATGTTCAACCAGTCAGCCGTGTTGAGGCGATCGACCACCCCACAGGGTGGCAGATCCGGTCCTCCGGAAAGGGAGCGCAAGTGAGCGACACGTACTACGAGTTCGGAACGGCGGGCGAGCGCTGGGACCGCGCGCGGCTGTTCTTCGACGCCAAGGAGTACGGCACCGCCGTCCGCATCCTGCGCGGCCTCGTCGCCGAGCACCCGGAGCAGACGGCCCAGCGGCTGCTGCTGGCGCGGGCCTACTACCACTCCGCCCAGCTCTCCCGGGCCGAGACCGAGCTGCGGGAGATCCTGGAGCGCGACCCCGTCGAGCAGTACGCCCGGCTGATGCTGGGCCGCACCCTGGAGCGGCAGGGCCGGGCGGGCGAGGCGGCGCCGCACCTGCGGATGGCCGCGGCGATGGCCGGCGAGCTGCCCGTCTGAGGTCCGGGCACCGGGCCGGGACCGTCTCCTTACACGGATCCGATACCCCTCCACGGTATGGTCGGGGCTCTGGAGGTCCTGATCATGCGTGCACGCCGGGCGAGCGGCGACGGTCGAGCGGGAGGTGCCCTCGCGCACCTCCTGCTCGTCGTCGTGCTCGCGCTCGGCGTGTTCATGATGCATTCCACCGGCCACCCCGCCGGCTCCGAGGGCGGTACGCCCTCCTCCGTGTCCCAGGCACACCACGGGAGCGGTCACTCGGGCGGTGACACCGCCGGCGCCACGGGCACGCCGGACGGCACGTCGCACGACTCCGGTACGGGGATGGACATGACCACCCTGTGCGTGGCGAGCTGATGATCGCCCACCACGAGGGCGCCGTCACCATGGCGGAGGAGGAGCGGACGGACGGCCGTGACGCCGCCGCCAAGCGGCTCGCCGACGACGTCGTGCGGACCCAGTCCGCCGAGATCGACCGGTTGCGGAAGATCCTCGACCGACTCTGAGGGGTCCGGGGTCACCGGCTGTCGGCCGGTGACCCGATTTGCCGGCGGCCCGCCCGCACGTGCAGGGGCACCTGTACGTGCACGGGCGGGCCGCCGACCGGTTCACTTCCCCGCGCGGCGCTCCACGACGACCTCGCCGCCGACGACGACCGTCTCCGCCACCGTCCCGGGGATCTCGGCGGGGTCGACGCGGAGGATGTCCCGGGACAGCACCACGAGGTCCGCGAGCTTGCCGACGGTGAGGGAGCCCCTCTCCTCCTCCAGGAAGTTGGCGTGGGCGGAGCCCATCGTGTAGCCCTCGACGGCGGTGGCGACGTCGATCGTCTCCGCCTCCGTCCAGGGCTCCCCGCCGTCCACCGGCCGTCGCGTGACGGCCGCGTGGATGCCGACCATGGGGTCCATCTCGGCCACGTTCCAGTCGCTGGAGAGCGCCAGGACCGCGCCCGCGGCGTGCAGGCTGCGCAGGGGCCAGGCCTTGTGCCAGCGGTCGGGGCCGATGTTCTCGGCCCAGTCCTGGCCGGGTCCCGCGATGTCGGGGGCGGCGTGGCGCGGCTGCATGCAGGCGACGACGCCGAGCGCGGCGAAGCGCGGGGTGTCGTCCGGGTCGAGGCACTCGACGTGGACGATCTGGTGGCGGGCGTCCCGGGCGCCGTTCACGGCGCGGGCCCGCTCGACGGCGTCGAGGACGGTGCGGATGCCCCGGTCTCCGGTGGCGTGGACGAAGCACTGGAAGCCGCGGGCGTCGAGCCGGGTGAGCAGCTCGGCGAACTCCTCCGGCGGGTAGAAGGTGTCGCCGCGGTGGTGCCCGCAGCCGGCGTACGGCTCCAGGAGCGCGGCGGTGCGGGGCTCGACGACGTCGTCGATGTAGAGCTTGAGGGGTCCGACGCGCAGCCGGTCGTCGGCGTACGTCGCGGCGGCCGCCGCGAAGTCGTCGAGGTCGGCGTCGGTGGTCCCGCGCGGGTGGAAGAGCGCGGCCACGACGCGGGAGCGCAGGCGGCCCTCGGCGCGGGCGCGCTCGAAGAGAGCGAGGTCGTCGAGGGAGTTCTGGGGTTCGACGACGGTGGTGATGCCGAAGCCGATCGCGTCGTCGAGGCTCTTGGCGAGGCGCCCGTACTGGCGGTCGGGCGAGGCCCAGGGCACACCGAGGGCGCGCAGCGCGCGGTGGCCGTCGCGGGAGAGGCCCTTGACGGCGAAGTCCTTGACGAATCCGGTGGGCTCGCCGGTGGCGGGGTCGGTGACGGCGCGCCCGAAGGGCAGGTCGGTGTGGTCGCGGTCGACACCGAGGCGGCGGAGGGCCGCGGTGTTGAGCCAGGCGGTGTGGACGTCGTAGCTGAGGACGAGGGCAGGGGTGTCGCCGGTGGCGGGGTCGAGGTCGGCGGCGGTGGGCATCCGGCCGCCGGGTACGGCGGAGTAGTCGAACGCCTCGGCCTCGATCCAGTCGGCCTCCGGGTGGGCGGTGCGCCAGGCGCGGATGCGGTCGTGGATCGCGTCGAGGGTGCGGGCGCCCGCGAGTTGGACGCAGGCGTCGTCGGAGCCGAGACGGACGTGGTTGTGGGCGTCGACGAAGCCGGGCAGCACGAGGCGGCCCTCGCCGTGCAGGACCCGGGTGCCGGGGCCCGCCCACGCGGCCGCGTCGGCGTCGGAGCCGATCCAGGCGATGCGGCCGTCCCGGACGGCGAGGGCCTCGGCCTCGGGCAGGCGGGGGTCGACGGTGTGGATGCGGGCGCCGGTGAGGAGCAGGTCGGCGCCGGGGGCGGTGCGGGGCATTGCGGCGAACTCCAGGGAGAGGGAGAGGGCGAGGGAGAGGGGGACGGGGTGGTGTGACGGCTACGGCGCGGCCGGGGCCGGCTCGGGTGGCGCGGTGGTGGTGGCGGCCGGTGTCGCCGTGCGGCCGCGGGCGAGGAGCACGTACACGAGGGCGGCGACGGGGGCGCCGAGCAGGGTGAGGTCGGCGCCGCCGAGCGGGCCGACGAGGGGGCCCGTCCAGAGCGCGGAGTCGCAGGTGAGGGCGGAGAAGAGCATCCCGGCGAGCAGCGCGGTCACGCCCGCGGGGTGGTACCCGGCCCGGTACCAGTAGGCCCCGTGCGCGCCGGAGTGCAGGGCCCGGGTGTCGTACCGGCAGCGGCGCAGCACCATGTCGGCGAGGAAGACCCCGCCCCAGGGGGCGAAGACGATGATCAGGAGGGAGAGGAAGGAGAGGAGGGAGGTGGTGAAGTCGGTGAGGAAGAGGGCGCCGAGGGAGCCGGCGGCCGTGACGGAGGCGCTGATGAGGATGGCGCGGGCGCGGCTCCAGGGAATGCCGAGGACCTGGAGGTTCAGGCTCGACGAGTAGAGGGTGATGATCGAGTTGGTGACGGAGCCGCCGAGGACGAGGGCCAGGAAGAGCGGCTGGAACCAACCGGGGAGCAGGTTCTCGGTGCCGGCGACGGCGTCGGTCAGGTCGGCCTGGGTCGCGGCGGCCACGCCGGCGACGCCGAGGGCGACGGAGGAGAGGAAGCCGCCGAGCGCGCCGCTGAGCGTGACGGAGCGGAGGGGGGTGGTGCGGGGCAGGTAGCGGGTGTAGTCGGCGGGCATCGGGACGTACGAGAAGGGGCCCGCGAGCATCACGACGAAGGCGAGGCTCCAGCCGGAGACCCCGGGCGCGGCGGCGGGGGCGGAGGTGTCGGCACCGGGCAGGACGAGGACGAGCAGGACCGCGAAGCCGACGGCGAGGACGTACGCCATCCAGCGCTCGGCGAACTGGACGGTGGCGTGGCCCCAGAGGGCGACGGCGAAGGTCAGCGCGAGGGTGACGGCGAGGGCGAGGGCCCGCGGGGCGTGCCCGCCGCTCCAGCCGAGGTCGGCGAGGAACGCTTCCAGGGCGAGGGTGCCGACGACCGTGTTCACGACGGTGTAGCCGATGCTGACGATCCAGTTGAGCAGTCCGGCGGGCCAGTTGCCGCGGACGCCGAAGGCGGCGCGGGAGAGGACGAGGGTGGCGGTGCCGGTGCGCACGCCGCCGAGCCCGGCCGCGCCGATGGCGAGGAACGCGAGCCCGCCGAGGACGACGACGGCGGTGGCCTGCCAGAAGGAGAGCCCGAAGGCGACGGCGAGGGCGCCGTTGATGACGTAGGTGAAGGTGAGGTTCGAGCCGAACCAGAGCCAGAAGACGTCCTTGGCGCCGCCGTGCCGTTCGGCGTCGGGGATGGGGTCGATGCCGTGCTCCTCGACCTTGAAGACCTGGTCGCGGTCCGCGCTCGGGGTCACGGGCGGCGTCTCTCGTTCGCGCACATCGCGCTCCTGCCTGCCGACGACATCTTGAATGCCGTTCTAAGTTCTTGAATGGCATTCAAGATGGGTGACGAGTTCCGGCCGCGTCAAGACCCCCGGGGGTTGCGGTTAAGGTCGGAACACGGCGGTACGGACGGACAGGACGGGGCGGGCGACGGTGGCAGGCGCGGCACGACGGCGCGACGGGAACGTCACGCGGGAGCGGATGCTGGAGGAGGCGACGGCGGCCATCGCCGAGGACGGTCTCGCCTCGCTCACCATGGCGGCGCTGGCGGAACGGCTCGGCACGAGCGGCGGCCACATCCTGTACTACTTCGGCAGCAAGGACCTGCTGCTCCTCGCCGCCCTCCGCTGGAGCGAGGGGCGGCTCGCAGAGGAGCGGAAGGAGCTCCTGGCCCGGCGGATCACCGCCGAGCGGAAGCTCGACCTCTTCCTGCGCCTGTACCTGCCGCGCGAGCCGCGCGATCCGCGCTGGACCCTCTGGATCGAACTGTGGGCCCGCACGCCCGGGAACGCCGCGCTCCGCGAGGCCCAGGACGAACTGGACCGGGGCTGGCAGCGGGACCTGGAGGCGCTGCTCTCGGCGGGCGTCGCGCGGAAGCGCTTCGCCCCGGCGGACGTTCCGGCCCGCGCTTCCGAACTCCTGGCGCTCCTCGACGGGTTGAGCACGCGGGTGGTCATCGGACAGGAGGCCGGCCGGGATCCCCGGCCGGCCCTGGACGCCGCCCGCGCCGCCGCGCGCATCCTGGTCCCGCCTTACGACTCCCCTGCGAGTGGGTCGAGTTGACGGACCGTCATCCTCGGTAGGCCTCCAGGAGGCGCAGCCAGGCCTCGCTCAGCGTCGGGTAGGACGGCACCGCGTGCCAGAGGCGGGCGATGGGCACCTCGCCGGCGACCGCGACGGTCGCCGAGTGGAGCAGCTCGCCGATGCCCGGCCCCACGAAGGTGACGCCGAGGAGGACCTCCCGTTCGAGGTCGACGACCATCCGGGCCTGGCCGCGGTACCCCTGGGCGTACAGCCCCGCGCCCGCGACCTGCCGCATGTCGAGGTCGACGGCCCTGACCCGGTGTCCGGCGCGCTCGGCCTCGGCGAGCGAGAGGCCCACGGCCGCCGCCTCGGGGTCGCAGAAGACGACCTGCGGGACGGCGGCGTGGTCCGCGGTGGCCGCGTGCGCGCCCCACGGGGCGGTGTCCAGGAGCGGGGAGCCGTCCGCGCGGGCCGCGATGGCGGCGCCCGCGATCCGCGCCTGGTACTTGCCCTGGTGGGTGAGCAGGGCTCGGTGGTTGACGTCGCCGACGGCGTACAGCCAGTCGGTCCCGGAGACCCTCAGGCTGTCGTCGACGTCGAGCCACGAGCCGGGGGCGAGGCCCACGGTCTCCAGGCCGAGGTCCTCGGTGCGCGGGGCCCGTCCGGTGGCGAACAGCACCTCGTCGCCCTCGACGTGGTCGCCGCCCTCCAGGACCACGGTGACCGGCCCCGTGCCCCCGTCGCGTACCACCGCGGAGACCGAGACGCCGGTACGGACGTCGGCGCCGCGCGCCGTGAGGGCCTCGGCGACCCGCTCGCCGACGAACGGCTCCATGCGCGGCAGCAGCCCCCCGCCCCGTACGAGCATCGTCACGTGCGCGCCGAGGGCCTGCCAGGCGGTGGCCATCTCCACGCCGACGACGCCGCCGCCGACCACCACGAGCCGTTCCGGCACGCGGTCGGAGCTGGTCGCCTCCCGGCTCGTCCAGGGGCGGGCTCCGGCGAGGCCCGGGAGGTCGGGGAGGACGGCGCGGCTGCCCGTGCACACGGCGACGGCGTGCCGGGCGGTGAGCACGTGGTGCTCGCCCTCGGGTCCGGTGACGGTGACGCGGCGGGGGCCGCTCAGCCGGCCGTGGCCGCGGTGGACCCGTACGCCGATGGAATCCAGCCAGTCCACCTGGCCGTCGTCCTTCCAGTGGCCGACGGTGGCGTCCCGGTGGGCGAGGACCTCCATCGCGTCGAGCGGCCCGTACACCGCCTCGCGCAGGCCGGGGACCTTGCGCGCGTCGGAGCGGGCGAGGGCGGGGCGGAGCAGCGCCTTGCTGGGCATGCAGGCCCAGTACGAGCACTCGCCGCCGATCAGCTCGCTCTCGACGATCGCGGCGCTCAGCCCGGCCGCGCGCACCCGGTCGACGACGTTCTCGCCCACCGGGCCCGCGCCGATCACCACGACGTCGTAGTCGTGCGTACGTCCGTGATGGCCCCCTTGCCCCTGCCCTTGCCTCCGGACCTGCTCCCGGGTCTCCGCCTGCTCGTGGCCTTCTCCGGGCCCCTGCTCCACCGTTCGTGTCATGGTTCCCAGTCTGGTGGCAGCGGCCCGGAATAGCGCGGCTCGATACGCCGTTGTGCCGGGCGAGTCCCCAGGGGACCGTGAGGACACCACCGGAGACCGTGAAAGGCAGGCGGCATGAGCACCGTAGAGCTCACCAAGGACAACTTCGACGAGGTCGTGAGCGGGAACGAGTTCGTCCTCATCGACTTCTGGGCTTCCTGGTGCGGCCCGTGCCGTCAGTTCGCCCCGGTCTTCGAAGCAGCGTCGGAGCGCCACCAGGACCTCGTCTTCGCGAAGGTCGACACGGAGGCGCAGCAGGAGCTGGCGGCCGCCTTCGAGATCCGGTCCATCCCGACCCTGATGATCGTCCGGGACAACGTGGCCGTGTTCGCGCAGCCGGGTGCGCTGCCGGAGGCCGCGCTGGAGGACGTGATCGGGCAGGCGCGCAAGCTGGACATGGACGAGGTGCGCAAGGCCGTGGAGGCGCAGCGACAGGCGCAGTGAGCCCGGTCCGCCGCGGACGGAGGGGTACGGGACCGGGTCCCGTACCCCTTTCGCGTACGACCGGGACGTGACGTGCGGTCGGGAGGCGCGGGGGCTCGGGCGTCGCGCCGGGGTTCAGGCGCGGGCCGCCGGGCGGGCCAGGGCCGTGAGGCCGAGGTCGAGTTCGCGTCCGTCGACGAGCAGGGCCTCGACCGTGTGCGTCTCCGGGTCGATGTCGGCGACGACGCCGTGCCCCTCGTAGATCGGATAGCCCGACTCGCCGCGTCGGCCGGTCGCCTCGACGACCGCCGTGCGGACGGCGCTGTCCGCGACGGACGCGCCGCCGCGGTCCTCGACGTGCTCGGGGACCAGGAGGATCTCGAAACGCTTCACGACAGTGCTCATGGACCGACGCTAAGCGGTCAGCCGGACTCCCGCCGGACGACCCGCGAGGCGAGCAGCGAGCGGGACACGGTGGGGGCGTCGGGCTCCCGGACGGCCCGGTCGACCAGGTCGGCGAGCTCCCGGCCGAGGACCATGTCGATGCTGACGGTGCTGAGCCGGGGCCGCAGCAGCCGCCCGAGGAGCAGGTCGTCGGCGCCGATGACGGCCGTCTCGTCCGGGACGCCGATCCCCGCGTCCTGCAGGGCGCGCATGAGGAGCATCGCGTACTCGTCGTTGTACGCGAAGACGGCGTCCAGACGCAGGTCCCGCCAGCGCGCGGCGAGCGCCTCCGCCGACTCCTCGTCGTACCGGAGCGGCAGGGGTACGACCTCGGCCCCGACGCCCTCGGCGGCGCGGCGGGCCCCGTCGAGCCGGGGCCCGGAGAACATCGCGAGGCCCGGCTCCTCCGGCATGACGACGCCGATGCGGCGCCGCCCGGTCCCGACGAGGTGCGCGGCGGCGACCTCGCCGACCCGGCTCTGGTCCCAGAGGAGGGTGTGGGCCCCCGCGACCCGCGCGCTGCCGAGGGTGACGACGGCGCGGGCGCCCGAGCGCTTGAGGATCTCGACGCCCTGCGCGGTGAGCTGGACGCCGCCGAGGGAGACGACGGCGACGGGGCGCAGCTCGGCCCAGGCACGGGCGGCCCCGTCGGCGTCGAGGCCGGCGCTGGCGTACTGCACGACCGTGTAGTCGAGTCGGCGCAGCGCCCCCTGGAGGTCGTCGAGGAACCGGCTGTAGAGGGGCCCTACCGGTACGTGCGAGGCGGGAAGCAGGACCATGCGGCTGTGGCCGGCGCGCAGACTGCGGGCGGCCGCGTGGGGGACGTATCCGAGCTCCTCGGCCGCCTCGCGGACCCGGCGTCGGGTGGGTTCGCTGATGCGGACGGCCGCGGTGTTGTTCAGGACGTAGCTGACGGTGGCCCGGGAGACGCCCGCGAGGCGGGCGACGTCGGCGCTGGTGGGCACGGCCCGCCCTGCGGGGCGCCCGGCGGAGGCGGCGCGCGGTGCCTCGGCGGGCGCGGGGTCGGCGGGCGTCGCGGGGTCGGCGGGGGGCTCGGTTGGCTGGCTCATCGCTCCGGCATCTTTCCAGAACGGTCCGGTACGAGGTCTGGCGGATGGCCGGAATCGGGTGCTACACAGTGCTCACACCCGAACTGACACGTGTCAATCGTGTCACCCGACTCCCCCAGGAGGGCACCGTGGCCCTTTCCTCCCGCGGCACCGGCGCGTCCGGTTCGCCGGGCTCCCCCGGCTCCCCCGGCGCCCTCTCCGCGGCACGGCCGACGCGGGGCCTGCTGCCGCTGCTCCTCGCCGGGAACACCACGATGTACGCGCTGTACATCGGCGTGGCGGGCGTGCTCCTCGCGCTCCAGGTCGAGTCGGTGGACCCGGCCGAGAAGGTGGCGAACCTCGGTCTCGTCTCCGGTGTGTCGGCGATCTTCGCCACCGTCTTCAACCCGGTCGCCGGCGCCCTCTCCGACCGCTCGGGCCGTCGGAACCCGTGGATCCTCGCGGGTGGTCTGCTCGCCCTGCCCGTGATGCTGCTGCTCGGATCGGTGCACACGATCCTGCTGATCGTCATCGCCTGGTGCCTCGGGCAGGCGGTCATGAACGTCTACCAGGCGGCGCTGACCTCCGTCGTCCCCGACCGCGTCCCCCTCGCCTCGCGGGGCAGGGCCTCGGCGGCCGTCGGCCTCGGACTGCCGGTCGGTTCCACCGTCGGCGCGCTCGTCGGCGCGGCCTTCTCGGAGGACTACCGCACCGGTTACCTCGTCTTCGGCGCGCTCGTCGCCGTCACCGCCGTCCTGTTCACCGCCTGCGCCCGCGAGGAGCGCATGCCCCCGAAGGCCCCGGCGCCCCTGCGTCGGCAGATCGCCGCCTTCGGCAGCGCGCTCGGGGACCACGACTTCCGGTGGGCCTTCATCGGCCGGGCGCTGCTCGTCCTCGGCTACTTCGCGGTGGCCGGATTCCAGCTGTACATCGTCCAGGACAGGACCGAGCTGCCGACCGGGCTCACGGCCGAGGAGGCCGTGGCGGTCCTCACCCCGGTCGGTGCGGTCGCCATGGTGGTCTCGACCGTGCTCGGCGGCTGGCTCTCCGACCGCCACGACCGGCGCAAGCTGTTCGTCGGCGCCTCCGCCGCACTCGCCGCACTCGCGCTCCTCGTCCCGGCCGTATCGACGAGCTGGACCGCGATGCTGCTCTTCGCCGTCCTCAACGGACTCGGTTTCGGCTGCTACATGGCCGTCGACACGGCCCTGGTGACCATGGTGCTGCCGGCCGCGGAGGACGCGGCCCGTGACATGGGCGTCCTCAACATCGCCAACGCCGGGCCGCAGATCGTCGCCCCCTTCGTGGCCTCGGTCATCGTCTCCCTGAGCGGCGGCTACACCGCGCTGTTCGTCTTCGCCGCCGCGCTGTCGGTGCTCGGCGCGCTCGCCGTTCGGCCCATCCGCTCCGTACGGTGACGGTGAAGGTGGCGGAGGCGGAGGCGGAGGTGGAGGCGGTGACGGAACCGCACCCGCGTAAGGGATCTGACGTACCGTTCAGGCATGGACGACACGTCGATGGAATCCTCGATGGTGGGACTGCCCGGCCGGGTCACCGGCACCGTCGGGCCCGGTCTCGTCGGTGAGGTGATCGTCCGGATCAGAGGCGGGGCCGAGCACTTCCTCGCGTACGCCGCCTCGCCGAAGGAGCGGATCGAGGTCGGCACGGTGGTGATGGTCATGGAACATCTCCCTCCGCGCACCGTCTATGTCACAGCCGCGTACGACGGTTGACCGGACCGTTGAGTCGCGCCCCCGCCGGGCGCACACTCCCTTCACCGGACCCGCACGGTTCCGGTGAAGGGGGATCCGGCCCATGGGCATCGGCTTGTTGGCGGGCGCCGTTCTCGGTGCGCTCGTCGTCCTGATCGGTCTGTTCAAACTGATGTGGCGCGTCGCGGAACCCAACGAGGCGCTGATCATCTCCGGCTCCAACCACAAGAACGAGGGCCTCGGCGACGGCATGGGGTTCCGCATCGTCACGGGCCGCGGCACGCTCGTCGTGCCGGGCGTCCAGGCGGTGCGCAAGCTCTCGCTCGACCTCAACGAGACCCAGCTGTCCGTCGAATGCGTCACCCACCAGGGCATTCCGCTCAAGGTGCGGGGCGTGGTGATCTTCAAGGTGGGCGACGACTTCGTGTCGATCGCCAACGCCGCCCGCCGCTTCCTGGACCAGCAGAAGCTGATGAGCGAGCGCGTGCACATCGTCTTCGCCGGTCATCTCCGCGCCATCGTCGGCGGGTTGACCGTGGAGGACATGATCCGTGACCGGGAGAAGCTGACCGGACAGGCCCGTTCGGCCTGTGGCACGGAGATGGAGAAGCTCGGCCTGATCGTCGACTCGCTGCAGATCCACGAGATCGAGGACCCGACCGGGTACATCAAGAACCTGGCCGCCCCGCACGCGGCCGCCGTCCAGCGGGACGCGCGGATCGCGCAGGCCGAGGCGAACCGGCGGGCGACCGAGGCCGAGCAGCAGGCCGCGGCGCGTATGTCGGAGGCGACCCGCGACAGCGAGATCCTCCAGGCGGGCTACCAGGCCGAGCGGGACCAGGCGTCCGCGCGGGCCCGGCAGGCCGGCCCGCTGGCCGATGCCGCCTCCCGTCAGGAGGTCGTCGTCCAGGAGACCCGCGTCGCCGAACTGGAGGGCCTGCGCAAGGAGCAGCAGCTCCAGGCGGAGGTCCGCAAGCCCGCCGACGCGGCGGCGTACGAGACCCGGACGCTGGCCGCCGCCGAGCGCGACGCCCGGATCTCGGCGGCCGAGGCCGAGGCGAAGGAGACCGAGCTGGCGAGCGCGGCGATGGCGACGGCGACCCGGCTCACCGGTGAGGCGGAGGCCGCGGCGGCGCACGCCAAGGGTCTGGCGGTGGCCGAGGCGACCCGGGCGAAGGGCCTGGCCGAGGCCGAGGCGATCAAGGCGCGGGCGGCGGCGCTCGCGGAGAACCAGGAGGCGGTGGTCGCACAGCAGCTGGCCGAGAACTGGCCGGAGATCGTCGCCGCGGGCGCCTCGGCGTTCGGCAACGTCGACCAGATGGTGCTCCTGAACGGCGCCGACGGCATGGCGGACGTGTTCGCCAAGGCCCTGACGATGGGCGGCACCGGTCTGGGTCTGGCTCGCCGCCTCCTGGCGACGATGAACCAGGACGGCACCGAACGTCTCGACGTCGAACGGCTCGGCGCGGTACCGCCGCCCGCTCCCCGGTCGCCCGAAGCGGGCACGGAGATCGCGGTCGGCGACGCGTAGGAAGGGGTACGGAACGGAGCTTCGGTACGGGGCGGGGCCCGGCGCCACGACGGCGCCGGGCCCCGATCATGTCCGGTGAACTCCCCTGCCCTCAGCCTCAGTTGTGGCCGAACCGGGGTTGCTTGCGGTGGGACGGCTGCTCGATGACGGACCTCGGAGCCTCGTGGGCGGGCGCGGCTCCGGATGCCTTCTCCTTGGCGGCCGACGCCGTACGGTGCTCGTGGCCGCCGGTGCGGGCGCCCTTGTTCACCCGCGTCTGTTTCTTGCTCACGATCGCGCCTCCCGTGACGGGACTCGGGCGGGGGTGGGTCCGCCTCGTCCCCTCAGCCTCGCACGGGGGCCGGGGGGTGTCTTGTCGATCAGGGCGGCGCGCTCGGCGCGCGCCCCCGGAGGCCCGCACCGGGGCCCGCACGTCAGCGCGGGACGCCCTCCAGGGCGCGCGTGAACGCGGCGCGGGTCGGGCTGTCCGCGGCCCGGTCGAGGACGCCGAAGACGACCTCGTCGAAGTGCCCGGCGAAGCGTCCGGCCCCCGTGAGGTGGTCCAGGAAGGCCCCGGCGACGACGGCCGGGTCGTTTCGGAAGACGCCGCAGCCCCAGGCCCCCAGGACGAGCCGGCGGTAGCCGCACGCGGCCGCGGTCTCCAGGACCCGTTCGGCGCGGGCGGCGAGGGCGGCCGGGATCCGGTCGGCGAGTTCGGGGGTGTTGCGGCGCACCGCGCCCGCGTTCGGCGCGGGCGAGGTGAGGAAGCCGACGGTGAAGGGCTCGGCGAGCAGCGCCCCGCGGTCGTCGCGGAAGACCGGCACGCGGGGCGAGTGGATGACGCGGTCGGTGTAGAGGGTGTCCCGCTGGGCGCGGTGGTGCTCGTAGTAGTCGGGGGCGCGCAGCAGCGTCACGTACAGCGCGGAGGAGCGGCAGAGCGCCTCCTCCTGGGCCTGGGCGCCGTTGAGGTAGCCGCCGCCGGGGTTGCGGGCCGAGGCGAAGGTGAGGACGGCGACCGGCCGGGTGGGGTCGGCGGTGACCATGCGCCGGGCGGCGGCGAGGCTGCTCTCGCCGGTGACCTCGAGCGTGGTCGTACGGTCGGTGTCGGGGGCGACGGGTACGGGCCCGGGGCCGTACAGGCGGGTTCCGGCCAGGGCCGCCGCCAGGTCGTCCGCGAACGAGACGGCTCCGCCGTCGGGGGTCCGGTAGCCGCCCCGGGCCACGATCTCCTCGGTCTGCCGCGCGATCTCGCGCAGTCGTGCACTCATACGGACCAGCATGATCGTTTCCCCCGGGGCGGGACAAAGGGTTTTCCGCGGCGGGCGGCGCCCCGGCAGACGGGCGGCCACCCGGCCGGCGACCGCCGGATTCCGGCCCGGCGGAGGCACCGGCGGGGCACACGGGGCGCGCCCGGGGCCGCCGAGGCGCTCTTGCACGCCGCCCGGCGGTGGCTTTAGGTGGAAGCAGCGGCTTTCCGGAACCCGTCCCCGAGGACACAGGAGGTGCACGGATGTCGTCGAGCGGCATACCGCGTGGCGGCCCGCCCCTCACCGAGGAGGAGGCGGAGGACCTGCTGCGGTGCATCTGCTTCAAGACCGGCCCGCCCCGTACGGTCGGCGCCGAGCTGGAGTGGCTCGTGCACGATCTGCGGGACCCGCGCACCCCCGTCCGGCCGTCCCGGGTCGCGGCGGCCCTCGACACCGTACGGACGCTGCCGCTGGTGTCGGCCCTCACCTTCGAACCCGGCGGGCAGCTGGAGCTCAGCTCGCGTCCGGCCGGCTCCCTCATGGAGTGCCTCGACTCGCTCGCCGCCGATCTGCGCGCCGTCCGGGCGGCGCTCGGCCCGCTCGGCCTGACCCTCAGCGGCTACGGGGTCGACCCCTGGAACGCGCGCCACGAGCGGGTGCTGCTGGAGCCGCGGTACGACGCGATGGAGACCGCCCTCGACCGGAACGGGCCCGCCGGGCGGGCCATGATGTGCGACTCGGCGTCCGTGCAGGTCTGCCTCGACGCCGGATACGAGGAGCCGGGACCGCTCGGTCTGCACCGGCGGTGGCAGCTCGCGCACCTGCTCGGCGCGGTGCTGGTGGCGGCCTTCGCCAACTCCCCGCAGCACGGAGGGCGCCGCACCGGCTGGCGCTCGACCCGGCAGTCCCTGTGGGCGGACCTCGACCCGGTCCGCACGCTCGCGCCGCCGACGGACGGCGAGCCGCGCGCCGGGTGGGCCGCGCACGCGCTGGACACGCCGGTGCTGTGCGTGCGGTCCGACGACGGTCCGTGGGCGGTGCCGGAGGGGCTGACGTTCCGCGACTGGCTCCGCACCGGGGGCCCCCGGCCGGCCACGGAGGAGGACCTGCGCTACCACGTGACGACGCTGTTCCCGCCGGTACGGCCACGGGGACACCTGGAGCTGCGGATGATCGACGCGCAGCCGGGCCTGGACGGCTGGATGGTGCCGGTCGCGGTGACCACGGCGGTGTTCGACGACGCGTGGGCGGCGGAGACCATCTACCGGGCGGTGAAGCCGCTGGCCGAGTGGGCGGGCCCCGATCCCGCGCCGCGCAATCCGCTGTGGGTGGCGGCGGCCCGCGACGGGCTCACCGATCCGGTGCTGCGCGCGGCGGCCGGGACCGTCTTCGAGGCGGCGCGGGAGGCGCTGCCCCGGATCGGCGCGAGCCCCGAGGTGTGCCGCGCGGTGGCCGCCTATCACGAACGGTACGTGACCGCCGGGAGCACCCCGGCCGACGAACTCCAGGTGGTGACGTCATGACGGAGACCGGGACGCGGACCGGGACGCAGACCGAGTCGGAGACCGAGGCGCGGACGGCGACGGAGACCGAGGCGGCAACGGCGCCCGGGCTCGATCCGGAGGCGCTGCGGTCCCGCGCCCTCGACGCCCTGACCGTGGCGCGGGCCCGCACCGCGCTGCTGACCTCCTGCGTGGACGACGGCGAGCTCACCGCTCAGCACTCCCCGTTGATGTCGCCGCTCGTCTGGGACCTGGCGCACATCGGGAACCAGGAGGAGCAGTGGTTGTGGCGGGCGGTGGCGGGCGGGGAGGCGCTGCGGCCCGAGATCGACTCGCTGTACGACGCGTTCGAGCACCCGCGGGCGAGCCGCCCGTCGCTGCCGCTGCTCGCGCCGGGCGAGGCGCGGGCCTACGCCGCCGACGTACGGACGCGGGTGCTCGACGTACTGGAGAGCGCCCCGCTGGAGGGGCGCCCGCTGGTGGACGCGGCCTTCGCGTTCGGGATGATCGCCCAGCACGAGCAGCAGCACGACGAGACGATGCTGATCACCCATCAGCTGCGCAGGGGACCGGCGGCGCTGACGGCTCCGCCGCCCCCGGCGGCGCGGTCGGGCGGGCCGCTCGCCGCCGAAGTCCTCGTGCCCGGCGGGCCGTTCACGATGGGCACCTCGGACGAGCCGTGGGCGCTCGACAACGAACGCCCGGCGCACCACCGGGTCGTCCCCGCCTTCCACATCGACACGGTGCCGGTCACCAACGGGGCGTACCAGGCGTTCATCGCCGACGGCGGGTACACGGACCGGCGCTGGTGGCGGCCCGAGGGCTGGGAGCAGATCCGGGAGCACGGCATCGGGGCGCCGCTGTTCTGGCGCCGCGACGGCGGGCAGTGGCTGCGCCGCCGGTTCGGGGTGACCGAGCCGGTGCCGGAGGACGAGCCGGTGCTGCACGTGAGCTGGTACGAGGCCGACGCGTACGCGCGCTGGGCGGGCCGGCGGCTGCCCACGGAGGCCGAGTGGGAGAAGGCCGCCCGCCACGACCCGGCGACCGGCCGGTCCCGCCGCTATCCGTGGGGCGACGCCGACCCGGGCCCCGAGCACGCCAACCTCGGGCAGCGGCACCTGCGGCCCGCGCCCGTCGGCAGCTACCCGGAGGGCGCCTCGCCCCTCGGCGTACGGCAGCTGATCGGCGACGTGTGGGAGTGGACGGCGAGCGACTTCCTGCCGTACCCGGGCTTCCGGGCCTTCCCGTACCGGGAGTACTCGGAGGTCTTCTTCGGTCCCGCGCACAAGGTGCTGCGGGGAGGGTCGTTCGCGGTGGACCCGGTGGCCTGCCGGGGCACCTTCCGCAACTGGGACCTGCCGGTGCGGCGCCAGATCTTCTCCGGCTTCCGCACGGCGCGCTGCGCGGAGCTCGACTGATGTGCCGTCACCTCGCCTATGCGGGCGAGCCGGTGACGCTGGGCGAGCTGCTGGTCCGGCCGGATCACAGCCTGGTGCACCAGTCCTGGGCGCCGCTCACGCAGGCGAGCGGGATCGTGAACGCCGACGGCTTCGGCGTCGGCTGGTACGCGGAGGGCGACCCGGTCCCGGCCCGCTACCGCAGGGCGGGGCCGATCTGGGGCGACCTGACGTTCACGGACCTCGCCCGGGTGGTACGGACCGGGGCCCTGCTCGGCGCCGTCCGCAGCGCCACGCTGCCGGGGGCCGACGGGGAGGCCGCCGCCGCGCCCTTCTCCGCCGGGCCCTGGCTGTTCAGCCACAACGGCGCCGTGCCGGGGTGGCCGCAGCCGCTGGTCTCCCTGGCGGCGACGCTGCCGGCCGGGGAGCTGCTGGCCCTGGAGGCGCGGACCGACTCGGCGTTGCTGTGGGCCCTGGTGCTGCACCGGCTGCGGGCCGGGGACGCACCGGGCGACGCCCTCGCCGCCACCGTGCGGGAGGCCGCCGAGGCGGTCCCCGACGCCCGGCTGAACCTGCTGCTGACCGACGGCTCCACGATCGCGGCCACCGCCTGGGGCGACAGCCTCTCGTACCTGGCCGTCCCGGGCCGCGCGGTCGTGGCCTCGGAGCCGTACGACGACGATCCGCGGTGGCGGCGCGTGCCCGAGCACACGCTCGTCGTCGCGACCCGCGCCGACGTCACCCTCACCCCGCTCAAGGAGCCCTCCGCGTGAGCCCGTTCCAGCTGACCCGCACCCTCGCCCCCGACGCCGCGGACGCGGACCTGCGCGCCGACGTCCTGCACGGGCTGACCCGCTCCCCCAAGACGCTGCCGCCGAAGTGGTTCTACGACGCCCGGGGCAGCGAGCTGTTCGAGGAGATCACCCGGCTGCCCGAGTACTACCCGACGCGGGCGGAGCGGGAGATCCTCGCCGCCCGGGCGCCGGAGATCGCCGCCGTGACCGGCGCCAGGACCCTGGTGGAGCTCGGCTCGGGCTCCTCGGAGAAGACCCGGTTCCTGATCGACGCCCTGCTGCCGGGCCTGGACAGCTACGTGCCGGTGGACGTGAGCGAGACGGCGCTGACGGGGGCGGCCGAGTCGCTGCTCGCGGAGCGGCCGGAGCTGCGGGTGCACGCCCTGGTCGCCGACTTCACGCGGGGCCTGGCGCTGCCGGGGACGCCGGGGCCCCGCCTGGTGGCCTTCCTCGGGGGCACGATCGGGAACCTCCTGCCCGGCGAGCGGCGGACGTTCCTGCGCTCGGTGCGGGCGATGCTGAGTCCGGGCGACGCGCTGCTGCTCGGCACGGACCTGGTGAAGGACGAGGCGACCCTGGTGGCCGCGTACGACGACGCGGCCGGGGTGACGGCGGCCTTCAACAAGAACGTGCTGGCCGTCGTCGACCGGGAGCTGGGCGCGGACGCGCATCCGGACGACTTCGACCACGTGGCGGTGTGGGACCCGGAGCGGGAGTGGATCGAGATGCGGCTGCGGGCCCGGCACGCGCTCGCCGTGAAGATCCGGGAGCTGGATCTCGTGGTGCCGTTCGCGGCGGGCGAGGAGCTGCGGACGGAGGTGTCCGCGAAGTTCCGTCAGGAGGGCGTCCGCGAGGAGCTGGCGGAGGCGGGCCTCGGGCTGGAGCACTGGTGGACCGACGAGAAGGGGCGGTTCGCGCTGTCGCTGGCGACGGCCCGCTGAGCAGGGACCGTGGTGGCCCGTCCGGTCCCGACAGCCCCTCCTGCGCCGACAGCCCCTCCTGTCCCGGCGGCCTGTCCCGTCCCGACGGCCCGTTCCGCCGCGGCGGCCAGTGACCTGCGGTCGGTGTGCGCGTGGGCGGGCAGCGGGTCGAGGACCCGGACGGTGGCCGTGAGGCGGCGCGCGGAGACCACCCGCCAGAGGGAGGCGGCGAGCGGGTCGTCCGCGACGTACGCCGCCGTGTCCGTGGGCCGGTAGTCGATCCGTACGGGGAGCACGTCGCGGCCGCTGTCCAGAGCCGCCTGGAACGGGGCGGGGCGGAACCGGCCGCCGGTGCGGCCGCACCACGTCGACCCCTCGGGGAAGACGACGACCCGGCCGCCGGAGGCGAGGACCCCGGCCATCGCGGCGACCGTACCGGGCAGGCTCCGCAGCCGGTCCCGGGCGATGAAGAGCGTCCCGCCGAGCGCCGCGACCGGCCCGAGGACCGGCCAGCGGCGCACCTCCGCCTTGGCGACCATCCGGCCGGGCAGCACGGCCGCGAGGAGCGGGACGTCGAGCCAGGACACGTGGTTGGCGACGACCAGGCCCGGCTCCGTCGCCGGGCGCCCCGGCGCGGCCTCGTACCGGACGCGCACGCCGAAGGCGCGGACGACGGCGCGGACCCAGCGGCGTACGAGGGCGTGGCGGGCCGCCGCCGGGAGGAGCCCGGCGACGGGGGCGAGGAGGAGCCCCACGAGGAAGACACCGAGCCCGGCGAGGAGCCGGGCGACGGCCCGCGCCGGACGGACTCCCGGCGTGGGGGCCCGGAGGGCCGGCGTGGGGGTGCCGGGTTCCGGCGCAGTGGGGTCGGGCGCTGCGGGGTCGGGGTCCGGGTGGGTGGTGCACCGGCCCGGGGTGCAGGGCGCCGTGGGGAGCCACGGCGAGAGGGCCGTGGGCCCGTTCACCGCGCGGGGACGAGCGACAGGAAGTGGCGGAGGTAGCGGGGGTCGGTGCGGCGCAGCGAGAGGAGGACGAAGAGGTCCGCGACGCCGAAGTCGGGGTCGTGGGCGGGCGCGCCGCAGACCTGGGCGCCGAGCCGCAGGTAGCCGCGCAGGAGCGGGGGCAGCGGGGTGCGGCCCTCGGGCCGGGCGACGCCGGCGGGGTTCCACAGCTTGTGCGGGGTGACCCAGTGCTCCTCGGGGGCGAGGTGCTTCGCCTTGACGGTGTCCCAGGTGGCCGCGGCGAGCGCGCCGCCGTCGGCGAGCGGGAGGGAGCAGCAGCCGGCGAGCCAGTTGTGGCCGGTGCGGGTCATGTAGCGGGCGAGACCGGCCCAGATGAGGGCGATGACGGCGCCGTTGCGGTGGGCGGGGTGGACGCAGGAGCGGCCCACCTCGACGAGGTCGTGGCGCAGGGGGGCGAGGCGGGAGAGGTCGAACTCGCTCTCGGAGTAGAGGCGTCCGGCGACCGCTGCCCGCTCGGGCGGCAGGATCCGGTAGGTGCCGACGACCTCGCCGGTGCTCTCCTCGCGTACGAGCAGGTGGTCGCAGTACGCGTCGAAGGCGTCGCTGTCGAGGCCCGGCTCGGGGCCGTCGAGGCGGGCGCCCATCTCGCCGGCGAAGACGAGGTGGCGCAGCCGCTGGGCGGCGCGGACGTCCTCCTGGTGGGCGGCGATCTCGACGACGTACCGGGGCAGCGGTTCGGCCTCGCCGGGGCCGGGCCGGGCGGGTACGGAGAGGATCGGGACGAGCGCGGGGGCAGGGCGGGCCGGGGCGGGTGCGGGGGCAGGGCGGGCCGGGACGGGCGTGGGGGCGGTGGCCGGCGCGGGCGACGGTGCGGGCATGTGGGACTCCTCCGGCGTACGGAAAAGGCGGGGAACCGCGCCGGGCCGCGAGCGGTGCGAACCCGGCTCCCTACTTCTTCCGTCGCCGGCTGGATTCGACGTGACCGTCCGGCGGATCGCGGGTGTGCGAAGGCTGAACCTATGCGGCGCTGTCCCCTCGCTCCCCTCCCACGTCCCCCTTACGTCCCCCTCGCACGACCTACTCGGCGAGGGTCTCCGTGATCGCCCGGGACGCCCTCTGCGCGGCCTCGACCGGGTCCTCGCCCTGGAGCACCGCCGTCATGTACGGCTTGATCGGGTTGTCCGCCTCGACGTCCGCCCACTGCGGGGAGTTGGGCGTGGCACGGCCGCGGGCGGCGCCCCTGGCCATGACGGCGGTGGCCTCCTGGCCCCGTACGACGGAGGCGAGCCCCTTCTTGTTGGGCACGTAGCCCATGGCGCGGGCGAGTTCGGTCTGCCACTTCTCGCCTGCGAGCGCCTTGACGACGTCGAGGGCGGCGGCGCGCTCGGGCGCGTTCTCCGGGATGATCAGGTCCGAGCCGCCGGTGAAGACGACGCACGGCTGGCCGGGCTTCTTGCCGGGGATCGGGAAGTAGCCGAGCTTGCCCTCCAGGGCGGGGTTCGCCTTCAGGATGGCGGGGACGTTGTTGGGCGTGGCGATGATCTGGGCGACGTCGCCCCGGGCGAAGACGCCGGTCTGCGGCGGGTTCTGCTCGTCGGCGTTCTTGGGGCCGTCGCCGAGGGCCTGGAGCTCCTTGTAGAAGCTCATGCCGCGCTGTGCGGCCGGGGAGGCGAGTGCGCCGGTCCACTCGCCGCCCCGGTCGTCCGCGAGTTCGCCGCCCTCGTCCCAGATGAAGCCCGCGAGGGTGTACCAGTCCTGTCCGGCGAGGTAGATGCCCTGGTTGCCGCCCTCGTTCAGCTTCTCGGTGTCGGCGAGCCAGGCCTCGCGGGTGGCCGGGGGCTTGTCGATGCCGGCCTCGGCGAAGAGGTCCTTGTTGTAGATGACGATGCGGTTCGCCGCGTACAGGGGGATGCCGTACTGCGCTCCGTTGATGCTGCCGGGCTGGGCGAGGCCGGGCAGCCAGTCCTCGCTGCCGAGGTCGCGGACGGACTCCAGGGTGAGGTCGAAGAGCTTGTCGGTGTCCGCGTACTGGGCGACCTGGGTGTTGCCGACCTCGATCACGTCGGGTCCGCCGGGACCCTGGATGGCCTCGGTGACCTTCTTCCCGATGCCGGTCCAGTCCTGGATGGTGAACTCCAGCTCGACGTCGTCGTGCTCGGCTTCGAAGGCCTCGGTGAAGCGGGTGAGGAAGTCCTCGCTGACACTGTCCCGCATGAGCCAGATGGTGACCGTGCGGGTCTGGTTCCCGGCGCCCGGCAGCAGGCCGCACCCGGCGAGCGCGAGCGCGGTGGCGGCTGCGAGGGGGCTGGCGAGACGGCGGTTCTTCACGGAGGTCACCTTCTGCGGGCGCGCACGAGGGGGAGTGCGGGCATAGGGGGCTGACCCGACGTGGGGGGACCGAACGGGTTGTTCGCACGGGTGTGGTGGCCAGGATTCTGGTCTGGACCAACGGAGTGGTCAAGTCCTTGACCATCCCGTCACCGTCCACGCCCCGTCCACGTCACCGCCCGCGTCCCGTCCACGTCACCGTCCCCGGGTGGCCGATCCCGACCATTACCGGCGGTAGCGACGGGCCGCGGCGCCCGGCCCGACCGTCCGGCCTCCGTGTCGCGCGCCGCCGCCCACTGGGGCACGGTGGAGGGACCGTACCGAGAGGAGTTCGGCCCCCATGTCGAATCACACCTACCGCGTCACCGAGATCGTCGGCACCTCCACCGAGGGCCTCGACCAGGCCATCCGCAACGGCATCGACCGCGCCTCGCAGACCCTGCGCGGCCTGGACTGGTTCGAGGTGACCCAGGTCCGCGGCCACATCGTCGACGGCTCGATCGAGCACTTCCAGGTCGGTCTGAAGGTCGGCTTCCGCCTGGAGGACGGCGACTGACGCCTCTGCGCGCCCGTACGGTCCCGGGCCCGGGCTCCGCACCGCGCCCCTGCCCCGCCCCCGCCCTCAGGTGCGGCCTTCGCGCTCCTGGGCTTCCTTCAGCTCCTCGGACGGGGTCGCCCAGCGGGCGCGCACCACCGCGAACCCGGCCTCCTCGGCCGCCTCGCAGACCAGTTCGTCGTCGTCGACGAGCATCCGCACCTCGCGGTCCGCGGCGAGACGGCGCAGGATCTCCACCTTGGTCACCCGGGCGGGCCGGAAGTCGCGGTTGCGCCTCATGTGGATGCGCCCCTCCGGAAGGGACTGCGCGGCCAGCCACTCCTCGGTGTCCCGACGGCAGCGCTCAGGCCGCCCGGTGAGGTACACGACCTCGCACTCCTCCGCGGCCTCGCGGCACAGCAGGACGCCCTCCGTCAGCGGCGGGTCGTCCGGCGCCGCCGCGAAGAAGGCGTTCCAGTCGCGGGGCCTGCGCTCCAGGAAGTGCTGCCGGTGCGCGGTCGCGGCCAGGGTGTTGTCGAGGTCGAAGACGGCCAGCGGCCGGTTGTCGTCGCGTGTCACGGCCCCCAGCGTAGGAGCCGGGTCCGACACCGTACGGCGGTGACCCGCGGTGGCACGCGCGCGGGTCATGCGGTCCGGGCCACCCGCGGTGGCCCGGCGACGACGTGAACGCGCCCCGGCTCAGGACCCGCCCACCGCGAGTTCGCCGCTCAGCTTGCCGTGGAGGTCGGCGCTCGCGGTGTTGAGGCCGGTGATCTCCACAGTCTTGCCCCGCTGGGCGTACCGGGTCTCGACGGCGTCGAGGGCGGCGACGGAGGACGCGTCCCAGATGTGGGCGGCGCTCAGGTCGACGACGACGCGCTTCGGGTCGCCCGCGTAGTCGAAGCGGCCGACCAGGTCGTTGGAGGAGGCGAAGAAGAGCGCTCCGGTGACGCGGTAGACGACGGTGCCGCCGTCGGGGTCGGTGACTGCGGTGACGTCGGCCAGGTGGGCGACCCGCTTGGCGAAGATCACCATGGCGGTGACCGAGCCGGTGACGACGCCGACGGCGAGGTTGTGCGTGGCGACGACGGCCACGACCGTGATCACCATGACGGCGATCTCCCCGGCGGGCATCCGCTTGAGCGTCTTCGGCGCGACGGAGTGCCAGTCGAAGGTCGCGAAGCACACCATGACCATGACGGCGACCAGCGCGGCCATGGGGATGTCGGAGACGACCGGTCCGAAGACGACGCAGAGCACCATCAGGAAGGCGCCGGCGAGGAAGGTGGACAGGCGGGTGCGGGCGCCGGAGACCTTCACGTTGATCATCGTCTGGCCGATCATGGCGCAGCCGCCCATGCCGCCGAAGAAGCCGGTGACGATGTTGGCGATGCCCTGGCCGATCGACTCGCGGGTCTTGTTCGAGCGGGTGTCGGTGAGGTCGTCGACGAGCTTCGCCGTCATCAGCGACTCCATCAGGCCGACCAGCGCCATGGCGAAGGCGTACGGCGCGATCGTCGTCAGCGTCTCCAGGGTGAAGGGCACGTCCGGCAGGCCGGGCACCGGCAGGGAGGACGGCAGCTCGCCCTTGTCGCCGACGGTCGGCACGGCGATGCCCGCCGCGACCGTGATCACGGTGAGGATCGCGATCGAGACGAGCGGGGCGGGCACCGCGGCCGTGACCCGCGGGAAGAACACCAGCAGCGCCAGCCCCGCGCCGACGAGCGGGTACACGGCCCAGGGGACGTCGGTCATCTCCGGGATCTGGGCCATGAAGACGAGGATGGCGAGCGAGTTGACGAAGCCGACCATGACGGACCGCGGGATGAACCGCATCAGCTTCGCCACGCCGAGCGCCCCCAGGGCGACCTGGAAGACCCCGGCGAGGATCACCGCCGCGACGAGGTGACCGAGGCCGTGCTCGCGGTTCAGCGGGGCGATCACCAGCGCGACGGCGCCGGTCGCCGCCGAGATCATCGCCCGCCGTCCGCCGACGACCGCGATCGTCACGGCCATGGTGAAGGAGGCGAAGAGACCGAGGGCGGGATCGACGCCGGCGATGATCGAGAACGAGATCGCCTCGGGGATGAGGGCGAGGGCGACGACGAGACCGGCCAGGACCTCGGTCCGCCAGACCTTGGGGTCGGAGAGCCAGTCGGGCTTCAGGCCGCGCGCACGCGCGGCCGGGGAGACGGCGGAAGCAGCGGAGGGCAAGGGAGCGGGAACCTGTCGTGCTCGGGCGCTCCCGGCTCGGTCGGCCGGGCACACGGGGGAGGCGGACCACCGGGCCGGTGCTCCGCGGACGGGCCGCACGGGGCGGGGCCGAGGGGAACGGGGGGTGCGCTCGCGCCGCGAAACCCGGCGCGGGCTCAGGGGCGGATCGTCACGGCGGACAGGCGGCGGCGCCGGGCACCACGGGCTCGCGCACGCTTCACTCCTGCGGGAACTGATCGACGATCCTGACCGGTCGGGACGGCGGACGCCCGACCGGCCCACTTTACCCCGACCGGTCGCGCGCCCCGCCGGACGGAACGAACGCCCCGGCGGAACCACCGGACGGAACGGGGGGACGAGGGCCGACCCGGCCGCCAGGGTGGATGATCGGGGCAGGGGCAAGCACGCAACGGCGTCACGGGGGGGAACATGGCCACGGTGCCACGTCAGGAACAGGCGGGTCCGGCCGCCGCAGGGCACATGGTGGTCTGCGGCGACGACGGGCTGGCACGCCGCCTCGCCGTCGAGCTGCGGGAGGTCTACCGTCGGCGCGTCGTGCTCGTGACCCCCGACGAAGGGGCCGAGGACCCGAGGAGTGAGCCGGCCGGCCCGGACTCCGTCACCGACACCGGCACCCTGAGCGTCGCCGCGGTCCTTCCCGTACGCGTGGAGACCGCGCCGACCCCCACGACGGCGGCGTTGCTGCGCGCGGGGGTCGACCGGGCGGCGGCGCTGGCGCTGCTCTACGAGGACGACGAGACGAACCTGCGAGCGGCGCTCACCGCGCGTCGGCTCAACCCCGGCCTGCGGCTGGTCGTCCGCATGTACAACCGCAAGCTCGGCCACCACCTGGAGGAGCTGCTCGACCAGGCCGCCATCGTCGCGGGATCCGGCGCTGACCGGGCGGCCCTGGACGCGTCCACGACGGTGCTCTCCGACGCGGACACCGCCGCGCCCGCGCTGGTGGCCACCGCCGTCGCCGACACCAACAAGGTCGTCCAGGCCGACGGGCTGCTGCTGCGCGCCGCCGAACGCCCCGCGTCCGCCAGGGGCGAGGATCCCGACCCGGGCCTGTGCACGCTGGCCCTGCTCTCCTCGACCACCACCGACCCGGCCGGCTCCGAGGGCTCCGACGCGAGCGGCGCACAGGGTCCGGAGCTGCTGCCCGACGACCGGGCCGTCCGGGGCTCGGCGAACCGCGGCACCGTCGTCCTCGAAGCCGTCCGCCGCGCGGGGCCCGCCCTGCCGCCGCGTCGGCTCGCCCGGCGCGGCGCCCCGATCGGCGAGGTGTTCTCCGCCCGCCTGCGCTGGTCGCTCGCCGGGACCGCCGCCGCGGTGCTCGCCCTCACGGGCACCACGGCCGCGCTGACCGAAGCCGACCCCGTGCACGCCGCGTACCTGACCCTGCTCGACCTCTTCTCGATCAACGACCCCGCCCTGGAGGAGTCCTCCACCCGGCAGGTCCTCCAGCTGCTCTCCGGCCTGGTCGGTCTCGCCCTGCTCCCGCTCCTCGTGGCCGGTGCCCTGGAAGCGTTCGGCATCTTCCGCACGACCGGTGCCCTGCGCCGCCCGCCGCGCGGCCTGTCCGGGCACATCGTGCTCCTCGGACTCGGGAAGATCGGCGCCCGCGTCCTCGCGCGGCTGCGGGAGCTCGACATCCCCGTCGTCTGCGTGGAGCAGGACCCGGACGCCCGCGGCATCCCGCTCGCGCGCGACCTCGGCGTCCCCGTGGTCCTCGGGGACGTCACCGAGGACGGCGTGCTCGACGCGGCCCGCGTCCACCGGGCCGACGCCCTGCTCGCCCTCACCAGCTCCGACACCACCAACCTGGAGGCGACCCTCGCCGCCCGCAGCCTCAAGAACGACCTGCGCGTCGCGCTCCGCCTGTACGCCGACGACTTCGCGGCCGCCGTCTACCGCACCCTGCGCTCCGCACACCCGGACGCCGTCACCCGCAGCCGCAGCGTCACCCACCTCGCCGCGCCCGCGTTCGCCGGGGCCATGATGGGCCGCCAGATCCTCGGCGCCATCTCCGTCGAGCGCAAGGTCCTCCTCTTCGCCGCCCTCCTCGTCTCCGGGCACCCCCGGCTGGAGGGACGCACCGTCGCCGAGGCCTTCCGTCCCGGCGCCTGGCGCGTCCTCGCCCTCGACACCGCGGAACCCGACGCCCGCCGCCCCGACCTCGCCTCCGCCCCGCACGACGGCGACCAGCCGCAGCTCCTCTGGGACCTCCACCCGGGGCACGTCCTGCACCCCGGCGACCGCGTCGTCGTGGCCGCCACCCGGCGGGGCCTCGCCGAACTCCTCGGCCGTCGTCGCGCGGACGCCGACCGCTGACGCGCGGGACCCCCCGAGCGCCACGACCGCCCGAGCACCCCGACCGGGGCAAAAAGGGAGTGTTCGATAACATCCGCGCATGTACGACAGCCCCCGCAGCGCCCCCGACCCCGACCCCGACTCCGACTCCGCGCCCGGCCACCACGATCCGTACGTCCGCGTCCGCGGCGCCCGCGAGCACAACCTGGCCGGGGTCGACGTGGACATCCCCCGGGACACCCTCACGGTCTTCACGGGCGTCTCCGGGTCGGGGAAGTCGTCCCTGGCCTTCGGGACGATCTACGCGGAGGCGCAGCGCCGCTACTTCGAGTCGGTGGCACCGTACGCGCGGCGGCTGATCCACCAGGTCGGGGCGCCGAAGGTCGGCGAGATCACGGGGCTGCCGCCCGCGGTCTCGCTCGAACAGCGCAGGGCGTCACCCAACGCCCGCTCGTCGGTCGGTACGGTGACCACGCTGTCGAACTCGCTGCGGATGCTGTTCGCCCGGGCGGGCGACTACCCGCCGGGGGCCGAGCGGCTCGACTCCGACGCCTTCTCGCCCAACACGGCGGTCGGGGCGTGCCCTTCGTGCCACGGACTCGGCCGCGTCCACGACACCACCGAGGAACTCCTCGTACCCGACACGTCGTTGTCGATCCGCCAGGGCGCGGTCGCCGCCTGGCCGGGCGCGTGGCAGGGCAAGAACCTCCGGGACGTCCTGGACGCCCTCGGCCACGACGTGGACCGGCCGTGGCGCGAGCTGCCGGCGAAGGACCGCGCCTGGATCCTCTTCACGGACGAGCAGCCGGTGGTGACGGTCCACCCGGTGCGGGAGGCGGACCGCATCCAACGCCCTTACCAGGGCACGTACATGAGCGCGCGCAGGTACGTCCTCAAGACGTTCTCCGACTCGAAGAGCCCGACGCTGCGGGCGAAGGCCGAGCGGTTCCTGACCAGCGCGCCGTGTCCGGCGTGCGGCGGCAGCCGGCTGCGGCCGGAGGCGCTCGCGGTGACCTTCGCCGGGCGGACGGTCGCCGAGCTGGCCGCGCTGCCGCTGACCGCCCTGGCGGAGGTCCTCTCCGCGCCGCGCCCGGCCGGTTCGGAGACGGCGCGGGTCCTCACCGAGGACCTGGTCGCCCGGATCGGCACGGTCACCGAACTCGGCCTCGGCTACCTCAGCCTGGACCGCGCCACGCCGAGCCTCTCCAACGGCGAGCTGCAGCGGCTGCGGCTCGCGACCCAGCTGCGCTCGGGCCTCTTCGGGGTGGTGTACGTGCTCGACGAGCCGTCCGCGGGCCTTCACCCGAGCGACACCGAGGCCCTGCTCGTCGTCCTCGACCGCCTCAAGGCGGCCGGGAACTCCGTCTTCGTCGTCGAACACCACCTCGACGTGGTGCGGCACGCCGACTGGCTCGTGGACGTCGGTCCGCGCGCCGGGGCGCACGGCGGGCGGGTCCTGCACAGCGGCCCGCCGGAGGGCCTCGCGGCCGTCGCGGAGTCGGCGACCCGCCGGTTCCTCTTCGACCGGGCGCCGACGCCCGCCCGCGCGGTCAGGACACCGTCGGGCTGGCTGCGCACCGGGCCCGTCAGGCGCCACAACCTGCGGGCGGTGAACGCGGCCTTCCCCGTCGGCGCCCTCACCGCCGTGACCGGCGTCTCCGGTTCGGGCAAGTCCACCCTCGTGGCCGCGCTGAGCGAGGAACTCGAGGGCGTGCGACGCCTGGTGACGGTCGACCAGAAGCCGATCGGCCGCACCCCGCGCTCCAACCTGGCGACGTACACGGGTCTCTTCGACGTCGTGCGCCGGCTGTTCGCGGAGACGGAGGAGGCGCGGGCGCGCGGTTTCAAGGTCGGCCGCTTCTCGTTCAACGTGCCCGGCGGGCGCTGCGAGACCTGCCAGGGCGAGGGCTTCGTCTCGGTGGAGCTGCTCTTCCTGCCGAGCACGTACGCCCCCTGCCCCGACTGCCACGGCGCCCGCTACAACCCGGAGACGCTGGAGGTGCGGCTGCGCGGCCGGACCATCGCGGAGGTGCTCGACCTGACCGTGGAGTCGGCCGCCGCGTTCTTCGCCGACGTCCCCGCCGCCGCCCGCAGCCTGCGCACCCTGAACGAGGTCGGCCTCGGCTACCTGCGGCTCGGGCAGCCGGCCACGGAGCTCTCGGGCGGCGAGGCCCAGCGCGTCAAGCTCGCCTCCGAACTCCAGCGGCCGCACCGCTCCCCCACCCTCTACGTCCTCGACGAGCCGACGACCGGGCTCCATCCGGCCGATGTCGAGGTGCTGATGCGCCAGTTGCACGGTCTCGTCGACGCCGGTCACACGGTGATCGTCGTCGAGCACGACATGGACGTGGTGGCCACCGCCGACTGGGTCGTCGACCTCGGCCCGGGTGGCGGCGACGAGGGCGGCCGGGTGGTCGCGGCGGGGCCGCCCGCGGAGGTGGCCGCCTCGACGACGAGCCGTACCGCCCCGTACCTGGCGCGGGCGCTCGGCGGCTGACCGGGCGGGCGGCGCCCCTACCCCTTCACCTTGCGCCGGGCACGCAGCCACTCCTTGTTCATCGCCGCGATCGAGGGCAGCGGGATGCCCTTCGGGCACGCCGTGGCGCACTCCCCCGTCAGTGTGCAGCCGCCGAAGCCTTCCGCGTCCATCTGCGCCACCATGTCGAGGACCCGGGTCTCGCGTTCCGGGGCGCCCTGCGGGAGGACGTTGAGGTGGTTGACCTTGGCGGAGGTGAAGAGCATCGCCGAGCCGTTCGGGCAGGCCGCGACGCAGGCGCCGCAGCCGATGCACTCCGCGTGCTCGAAGGCGGAGTCCGCGTCGGCCTTGGGGACGGGCGTGGCGTGGGCCTCGGGGGCCGAGCCGGTGGGGGCGCTGACGTAGCCGCCGGACTGGATGATCCGGTCGAAGGCGGACCGGTCGACGACCAGGTCCTTGACGACGGGGAAGGCGGAGGCGCGCCAGGGTTCGACGTCGATGGTGTCGCCGTCGCGGAAGGAGCGCATGTGGAGCTGGCAGGTCGTGGTGCGCTCGGGTCCGTGGGCGTCGCCGTTGATGACGAGGCTGCAGGCGCCGCAGATGCCCTCACGGCAGTCGTGGTCGAAGGCGACGGGGTCCTCGCCGCGCAGGATGAGCGTCTCGTTGAGGGTGTCGAGCATCTCCAGGAAGGACATGTCGGAGGAGATGCCGTCCACCTCGTAGGTGGACATGGCGCCGGGTGCGTCGGCGTTCTGCTGGCGCCAGACGCGCAGGGTGAGCCTCATGCGTAGCTCCGCTGGGTGGGGTGGACGTACTCGAAGGTGAGGTCCTCCTTGTGGAGGACGGGGGGCCGGCCGCTGCGGAACTCCCATGCGGCGGCGTACGAGAACTCCTCGTCGCGCCGGGCTGCCTCGCCGTCCGGGGTCTGGGACTCCTCGCGGAAGTGGCCGCCGCAGGACTCGGCGCGGTTCAGGGCGTCGAGGCACATGAGTTCGGCGAGTTCGAGGTAGTCGACGATCCGGTTGGCCTTCTCCAGGGACTGGTTGAACTCCTCGCCGGTGCCGGGCACCTTGATCCGGCGCCAGAACTCGTCCCGGATCTCCGGGATGCGGGCGAGCGCCGTGCGCAGCCCCTCCTCGGTGCGGGCCATGCCGCAGAACTCCCACATGAGCGTGCCGAGTTCGCGGTGGAAGGAGTCGGGGGTGCGGTCGCCGTCCACGGACAGCAGCAGGTTCAGCCGGTCCTCGGTCTCGGCGAGGACCTCGCGGACGACGGGGTGGTCGTCGGTGACGGGTTCGGCGTGCGGGGTGCGGGCGAGGTAGTCGTTGATGGTGGCGGGCAGGACGAAGTAGCCGTCGGCGAGGCCCTGCATGAGGGCGGAGGCGCCGAGCCGGTTGGCCCCGTGGTCGGAGAAGTTGGCCTCGCCGATGGCGAAGAGGCCGGGGACGGTGGTCTGGAGGTCGTAGTCGACCCAGAGTCCGCCCATCGTGTAGTGGACGGCCGGATAGATCCGCATGGGGACCTCGTACGGGTTCTCGGCGGTGATCCGCTCGTACATGTCGAAGAGGTTGCCGTACTTCTCCTCGACGGCCTTGCGTCCCATGCGGCGGATGGCGTCGGCGAAGTCGAGGTAGACGCCCTGGCCGCCGGGGCCGACGCCGCGGCCTTCGTCGCAGACGTTCTTGGCGGCGCGGGAGGCGATGTCGCGGGGGACGAGGTTGCCGAAGGAGGGGTAGATCCGCTCCAGGTAGTAGTCGCGCTCGTCCTCGGGGATGTCGGCGGCCGGCCGGGTGTCGCCCTTCGCCTTCGGCACCCAGATGCGGCCGTCGTTGCGGAGGGACTCGCTCATCAGGGTGAGCTTGGACTGGTGGTCGCCGGTCCGCGGGATGCAGGTGGGGTGGATCTGGGTGAAGCAGGGGTTGGCGAAGTACGCGCCGCGCCGGTGGGCCCGCCAGACGGCGGTGGCGTTGGAGTTCATCGCGTTCGTCGACAGGTAGAAGACGTTGCCGTAGCCGCCGGTGGCGAGGACGACGGCGTCGGCGTAGTGGGTGGAGATCCGGCCGGTGATCAGGTCGCGGGCGACGATGCCGCGGGCGCGGCCGTCGACGACGAGGAGGTCGAGCATCTCGGTGCGGGCGTGCATCTCGACGTTCCCGGCGGCGATCTGCCGCGAGAGGGCCTGGTAGGCGCCGAGGAGGAGCTGCTGGCCGGTCTGGCCGCGGGCGTAGAAGGTGCGGGAGACCTGGACGCCGCCGAAGGAGCGGGTGTCGAGGAGGCCGCCGTACTCGCGGGCGAAGGGGACGCCCTGGGCGACGCACTGGTCGATGATCTCGACGGAGATCTGCGCGAGGCGGTGGACGTTGGACTCGCGGGCGCGGAAGTCGCCGCCCTTGACGGTGTCGTAGAAGAGGCGGTGGATGGAGTCGCCGTCGTTGCGGTAGTTCTTGGCGGCGTTGATGCCGCCCTGCGCGGCGATGGAGTGGGCGCGGCGCGGGGAGTCCTGGAAGCAGAACTGGACGACCTGGTAGCCCTGTTCGGCGAGGGTTGCGCCGGCGGAGCCGCCGGCGAGGCCGGTGCCGACGACGATGATCCGGTGCTTGCGGCGGTTGGCGGGGTTCACCAGCCTGGCCTGGAAGCGGCGCGTGTCCCAGCGTTCGGCGATGGGGCCGGCGGGGGCCTTGGTGTCCGCGATCGGCTCGCCGATCTCGTAGCCGGGGTGGCCGGGGTGGTGGTCGGGGTAGTCGGGGTAGCTCATGGTCAGCTCACCACTCCGGTCATGACGGCGACGGGGACGGAGACGAAGCCCGCGGTGAGCGCGAGCGCGAGGGTGTTGGCGAGGGCCTTGAGGAGCCGCTCGCGGCGGGCGTTGCCGACGCCGAGGGTCTGGGCGGCGCTCCAGAAGCCGTGACGGACGTGGAGTCCGACGGCGAGCATGGCGACGATGTAGACGGTGTTGCCGTACCAGGTGGAGAAGGTGTCGACGACGTTCTGGTAGGGCTTGCCCTCCTCGAAGCCGCCGGGGTGGAGGGTGCCGGTGGTGAGGTCGAGGATGTGCCAGACGATGAAGAGGGCGAGGATCACGCCGCCCCAGCGCATCGTGCGGGTGGCGTAGGAGGAGCGCTTGCGCCGGTGGACGTACGCGGTGGGCCGGGCCCTCAGGTCGCGCCGGCTGAGCTGGTACGCGGCGACGCCGTGGGCGACGACCGCGGCGAGGAGCGCGACGCGGACGAGCCACAGGCCCCACTCGTGGTGCAGGACGGGCGCGCCCATGACGCGCAGCCAGTGGCCGTAGGCGTTGAACTCGCCGGGGCCGAAGAAGACCTTGAGGTTGCCCGCGACGTGGGCGACGAGGTAGCCGAGCATGAGCAGTCCGCTGACGGCCATGACGGTCTTCTTGCCGATGGTCGATGACCAGAATCCGCGTGACGGTGCGGGGGACGGGGAGCGTCCCGTCTTCCGGTCCCTCGTGGTTGCCAGAGCCATGTTGATGACGCTAGGGCCGAAGGACCCGAGTGGTCCAAGACATGGTTCGGCTGATCTCGATAGGCGGTGGCTATGCACCTCGCCTACGCTGGGCGCATGCAGTTCCAGCAGCTCCTCTACTTCGTCGCCGTGGCCGAGACCCGTCACTTCACCCGGGCCGCGGAGCGCGTCCACGTCTCGCAGCCCTCGCTGTCCCAGCAGATCAAGGCGCTGGAGCAGGAACTGGGCGCCGAGCTGTTCAGCCGCGCCCGGGGGAACATCGCGCTCACCGAGGCCGGGGAGGCGCTGCTGCCGCTGGCCCGCCGCATCCTCGCGGACACCGACACCGCGCGCCTGGAGGTGCAGGAGCTGGCGCAGCTCAAGCGGGGCCGGGTGCGGCTCGGGGCGACGCCGAGCCTCTGCACGGGGCTGCTGCCGGACGTGCTGCGGGCCTTCCACGACCTGCACCCGGGGATCAAGCTGCTCATCGAGGAGGGCGGCTCGCACGACCTCGTACGGGAACTGGCGCGCGGGGCGCTCGACCTGGCGCTCGTGGTGCTGCCGCTGCCCACGCCGTCCCCCGCCCTGACGACGGTGGAGCTGCTCACGGAGGACCTGGTGGTCGTCTCCTCGGTCTCGGCTCCGGCTCCGCGCCGGCCGGTGCGGATCACCGATCTGCGCGACCAGCCCCTGGTGATGTTCCGGCACGGCTACGACCTGCGGGAGCTGACGGTCGGGGCCTGCCGGGCGGCCGGGTTCGAGCCCTCGTTCACGGTGGAGGGCGGGGAGCTGGACGCGGTCCTCGGGTTCGTACGGGCCGGGCTCGGCCTCGCGGTCGTCCCGGCGATGGTCGCGGCGCGGGCGGGACGGGACCTGCGGGTCACGGCCCTGGCGCGGCCGGGGCTGCGCCGGACGATCGCGCTGGCCCACCGCAGCGACGTGGCACCGCCGCGGGCCGCGCGCGAGCTGCAGAAACTGCTGCTCGCCTCGCGCCGGGGCCGGAGGGGCCGGCCCGGGGGCGAGGCGGAGACGGAGGCCGGAGCCGGGTAGGGCGGCGCGGGGCCGGACGGGCGGGACCGGGGCCCGAGCGGGGCCCGGCGGGAGCGCGGGGCCCCGATGGGCCCCGCGCCTCAGACCGCGTCGGCCAGGAGGAGGGTGTGGATGCGGTCCGGGGCGCCCGGGCGGGCGTAGTACCAGCCCTGGGCGGTGTCGCAGCCCAGTTCCCGCAGCTGCCGGGCCTGCGCCCCGGTCTCCACGCCCTCGACCGTCACCGCGAGCTCCAGGCTGTGGGCCAGGGAGACGATCCCCTCGACGATCTTGAGGTCGACCGGGTCCACCGGGTGCTGCTGCATGCCCCGCGTGAACGAGCGGTCGAGCTTCAGCACGCTCACGGGGAGTCGGCGCAGGTTGGCGAGGTTCGAGTAGCCGGTGCCGAAGTCGTCGAGGGCGATGTCGACGCCCATCTCGGCGAGCTGCCGCAGCGGCTTCAGGAGGTCCTCGTCGGCGCCGATCAGCGCGGACTCCGTCACCTCCAGGCAGAGCGCGCCGGGTTCCAGGCCGGAGCGCTCCAGGACGTCGACGGTGTCGGCGACGAGCCGCGGGTGGTGGAGCTGCGTCGGCGAGAGGTTGACGTTGATCCGCAGCGGGCCGCCGTCCGCGTGCCGGGCCTGCCAGAAGCGGGCCTGCCGGACGGCCTCCTGGAGGACCCAGCGCCCGAGCGGCACGATGAGCCCGGTGTTTTCGGCGAGCGGGATGAACCGGTCGGGTCCGAGCACGCCGTGCTGCGGATGGCACCACCGTACGAGCGCCTCGGCGCCGTGCACGCTGCCGTCGCCGAGGTGGACGAGCGGCTGGTACTCGATGAAGAACTCGCCGCGTTCGAGGGCGGCGGGGAGCGCCGTGGTGAGCCCGTGCCGGGTGATGGCGCGGGCGTCCGCCTCGGGGTCGGCGACCTCGAAGCGGTTGCCGCCCGCCGACTTGGCCCGGTACATCGTGATGTCGGCGCTGCGCAGCACCTCGGCCGCGGTGCGCTCGCCCGCGGGTCCCTCGACGACGCCGACGCTGCCGCGCACGGCGAGTTCGCGCCCGTCGATGCCGATCGGGGTGGAGAGGGAGGCGAGGATGCGGTCGGCGAGTTCCAGGACGTCGCGTCGGCCGGCCGGGCCCGTGGTGAGGGCGACGAACTCGTCGCCGCCGAGCCGGGCGACCATCTCGCCGGCCCCGGTGACGCAGCTCTGGAGCCGGTCGGCGACCTCGACGAGCAGCCGGTCGCCGGTGGAGTGGCCGAGGCTGTCGTTGATGACCTTGAAGCCGTCGAGGTCGAGGTAGCAGAGGCCGAAGCGGGTGTTCTCGCCGGGGGCGAGGGCCTTCTCCAGCCGCTCGAAGAAGAGGGTCCTGTTGGGCAGTCCGGTGAGGGCGTCGTGCGTGGCCTCGTACCGCAGCCTGAGGTGGAGGAGCCGGCGTTCGGTGGTGTCCTCCATCAGTGCCAGCTGGTACTGGGGCCTGCCGTCGGCGTCGCGGAGGAGGGAGACGGTGAGGTTGGTCCAGAGAACCGTTCCGTCACCGCGGTAGTACGGCTTCTCGACCCGGTAGTGCTCCCGCTCGCCGCGGACGAGTTCCTCGTACAGCTTCCAGACGTGGGGCCCGTCCTCGGGGTGGACCCACTCGCTGACGTTCCGGCTGCGCAGGGGGCCCTCCATCCCGCCGAACATGCGGGTGAGGGTCTCGTTGACCTCCAGGACGTTGCCGTCGAGGTCGGCGATGCCGATGCCGATCGCCGCCCCGTCGAAGACGGCCCGGAAGCGGCTCTCCGTGGCGTGCAGGGCGATCTCGGCGGCGCTGCGGGCGGAGAGCGCGGAGCGGGCGATGGCCTCCTGCTCGGCGCGGGTGCGCTCGCGCAGGCCCTGGGCGTAGCCGACGGCCATGGCGTGCTGGAGGCGGGCGCAGCGGGCCTGGAGTTCCTCGGCGGGCGTGTCGGAGTCGGCGCCGCAGTAGAGGACCAGATACGCGTCGACGACGCCGAGGCTGCGGCCGAGCGCGTCGGGGTCGGTGCAGTGGGCGTCGACGAGGGCCTGACCGGCGCGGAGCGCCGGTGCGGTGTCGAAGGGGCGGGCGTGCAGCGCGTCGCACAGGGTGCGGGCGAGCGGCAGCAGCAGTCCCTCGAACTCGGTGCGCGTCAGCGAGGTGGCGGTGGCCGGGAAGATCGCCCGGCTCCAGATGGTGACGAACCGCCTGAGTCTGTCCTCCGGGCCGTCGGCTTCCGCGACGGCGCCGGTCGGCTGCGACGGCACCTTCACGCCTTGCGCCCCACGCCCGCGAAGCCGGAGAAGGCGTACGGGTCCTCCTCCGCGACCGGTCCCTCCGGCCGCCAGCGGGGCATCGACACCAGGCCGGGGTCGACCAGCTCGGTGCCGTCGAAGAAGCGCGCGATCTCGGCGGCGGACCGCATCACCAGCGGGTTGCGGATGTTCCGGTAGACGCCGACGGCCCCGCCCGCCCGCTCCTCGGAGAGGGGGATGCCCTCGTAGGAGGCGTGGGTCAGGACGACGAGGCTGCCGGGGGCGAGGGCGTCGAGAAGCGCGGCGACGGCCGCGCGGGGCTCGTCCTCGTCCTCCAGGAAGTGCAGGACCGCGACGAGGAGGAGGGCGACCGGCCGCTCCAGGTCGAGGAGCCGGTCCACCTCGGGACTGCCGAGGATGTCGGCCGGCTTGCGGAGGTCGGCGGCGACGACGGCCGCGCGGTCGTCGCCCTCCAGGACGGCCCTGCTGTGGGCGACGGCGACGGGGTCGTGGTCGACGTAGACGACGGTCGCGGCGGGGTCGGCGGCCTGGGCGACCTCGTGCACGTTCCCGAAGGTGGGTATGCCCGATCCGATGTCCAGGAACTGCGTGACGTCGTTGTCAACCGCGTAGCGGACGGCACGCCGCATGAAGGCGCGGTTCGCCTGCATGACCTTGGGCAGGCCCGGCATGAACTCCATGGCCTTGCGGGCCGCTTCCCGGTCCACCTCGAAATTGTGGGAGCCGCCCAGATAGAAGTCATACATACGGGACACGCTCGGCACCGAAATATCGATGCCGGGCGGGGCCCAGGCGGGACGCTCCATCAATGTCTCCAACAAGTCGCCTTGGGGATGCGGCCAGGTGTGCGCGGCCTTGTGTTCGAGGTGAGGCTACTGATCGCCCGCCAGGAGGGCGAGTAGAAACGGAAATTCGCGATCCGTTCTTGGTCACACGCCTTTGGCACGTGCTCGGGCGACGAAGACTTCACGCCTTCGGCCCGTGCACCTTCACGTGCATCCGATCGTGCGTCGGCCTCGGCGCGGGGTCGTACGGCGCCGGGCGACGTCCCGGACAGGCCCCACACCTCGGGTGTTGACAGGGCGGCGGCCCGACCGGGGCCCCGGGGTATCCCGTGGGCCTCCTCCCCGGACAGGTCGACAACCGGACACTTCCCGCCCGGGCCGCCTTCCGAACACGAGTCGGTCACCTCCGTCGATCCGGCCCCGCGAGCATTCCGGGCATTGGGCGCAGAATCCTCCGCCGTCCCACGGAAGCGTCAAATCCGTGCCTCCGCGGATGACTTCCATCCGGCGAATCCGGAGCGATTCGGCCCCGGCCGGGCGAGGGGGATGCTCAAGATCGTCGGCGTGTCTCTGTACGGATCACTCCTCGCGCGGCCGCTGGCGGCCACCGCACTGGTGTGGCTGCTCGCCACGCCCGTGCCCGCCGCCGCCGACTCCTGCGCCTACGCCACCACCGGACCCGGCGGTTCGAACACGTCGGTGGCCGTCGTCGGGCCGGGCGCGTGCCGCCCCACGCCCACACCGCCGGCCCCGCCCCCCGTGCCCCCCGCGCCGCCGAAGCCCACTCCCCCGCCGAAGCCGGGCCCGCCGCCCGTACCGGCGCCGCCGCCACCTCCCGTACGGACCCCTCCGCAGCCGCCCGCGCCGCCGGCGGCTCCCGCGCCGGAGCCACCGAGCCCCGACGCGCCCCGGCCTGCCGCGCCCGAGCCGCCCGCCGCCACGCCGTCGCCCCGTCCGCCCGCGGCCGCCGCGGCGCCCGAGGCACCGTCCGCGCCCTCGGTACGGCCCCGGCCGCCGGCGGCCGGTCCCGTCGCACTCCCCCACTACCGCCGCACCGCGCGCCCGCAGCCGAAGGACGGCAACTCCGTCGTGACCACGACGGTGATGATCATGGCTCCCGCCGTGCTGGCCACGGCGATCCTGCGCCCGCGCTCCCGCTGACGCCCCTCGTGACCCCGCGCTCCCGCTGACGCCCCTCGTGCCCTGACGTCCTGGCGCCCCGACGCCTTTTCACGTTTCCCCAAGCCCGCTTTCCACCCCCGGAGTTACCGATGTCCGAATGGCTCGTCCTCACCCTGGCGATGGCCGCCGCGTGCGCCGTCGTCCTCACCATCGTCGTCATCAACCACCGTCGCATCCCGGAGGACGACGACCCCAGTGAGACCCCGGACGTCATCGAGTACATGACGATGATGATCGGCGTGATCTACGCCATCGTCCTCGGCCTCGCCATCGCCGGCGTCTGGGAGGCGCGCGGCGCGGCCCAGGAGACCGTGCGTCAGGAGGCGCAGGCGATGCACGAGATCTCGGCGCGCGTCGAGGTCTACCCGCAGGAGGTGCGGGACCGCATCCGGGCCGACGTCGACGCCTATGTCGCGTACGTCGTGAACGAGGAGTGGGCCCACATGTCCGAGGAGGGCTCCCTCAGCGAGGAGGGCACCGCCCTGCTGGAGCGGGTGCGCCGGAGCGTCACCGACTACCAGCCCGCCAACGACTTCGAGGGCCAGGCGTACCAGCCGCTGGTCGACCAGGTCGCCGTCGCCGACGACGCCCGCGGCGCCCGGGGCGAGAGCGCGGGCGCCACGATGCCGGGGGTGGTGTGGTTCGGCCTCATCATCGGGGCGCTCGTGACGGTCGGCCTGATCTTCACACTGCAGATCCGCAGGACCGGCCGGGAGCTGCTGCTCGCCGGCCTCTTCAGCGCGCTGATCGCCTTCCTGCTCTTCCTCATCTGGGACTTCGACGCGCCGTTCGGCCGGGGCATCTCGGCGACGGCGGGCCCGTTCACCGATCTGTTCCCGCAGGTCGAGCAGTAGGGGCGACACACCCCCGTGGGCCGGACGGAGGACATCCGTGCCCCATTCGCCCGTCTGGGATCGCGGTTGTGATAGTGCGCTCCTAGCGTTTCGGGCAACGAGGTGTGCAGCGCCCTTCGCGGACAACCCCTTCGCGGCTGCCCCCTCGGGACCCGGAGGAATCACCATGCGCGCGATACGTGCCGCGTCCACTGCCCTGCTGGGGGCGGCCGCCCTCGCCCTGGCCGCCCCCGCCACCGCCGCCGTCGCGGCGGACGGAGCCCCCGCGCCCAACCCGCGGGCGCCGGGAGCGAAGGCGCCCGGCGACTTCGTCGTGTCGCCCTCGCTCGTCGCCCCGGGCGGCCGGGTGACGCTCAGCGCCCCCGGCTGCGCCGGCACGACGACGGCCTCGGCGGGCATCTTCGACACCGTGACCATCGCGGCGGGCTCGTCGGCGACCGCCACCGTGGACGCCGACGCCCGCCGGGGCGCGGTCTACACGATCCTGTTCACCTGCACCGGCGGGGTCCAGGACACCGTCACCCTGACCATCAGCGGGGCCCCCACGGCGACGCCGACGGCCAGCTCGACCGCGCTCGCCCCGCTCACCACTCCCCGCGGCGTGCAGGGCGGTGTGGGCGGCTCGGTCGAGGAGGTCGGGACCGGGACGGTCGCCGCGGGAGCGGCGCTGGTCCTGGCCGCGGTCGCCGGCACCGCGTACGTGGTGCGCCGCAGGACCGCCGAGAACCGGCGGCACTGAGCCGTGGGCCCGGCGGACAGCCCGCCGCCCCCGGATCCCTTCCGGGACCGGGGGCGGGGGGCACGGGGGCCGACCGGGAGGTTCGGCCGGTCAGACTCCCGCACCGGTCATACGGCGACGGCGCACGACGAACAGTCCGCCGCCGAGCGCGGCGGCCGCGACGAGGCTGCCTCCGACCGCCATCTCGGTGGAGCTGGGGGCCAGCGAACCGCCGAGGCCACCCTGCGCGCCGCGGCCCGCGAGGACGCGGAAGGGGTGCGTGACGACACGGGAGTTGTCACTGCACTTGACGGCGAGGTTGTAGCTGCCCGGGGTGGCGTTGTTGTGGACGCGGGCGATGGCGCTGGAGAGCCCGTTGGAGTTGACCGACAGGTTGGTCTCGGGGAACGCGTTGGACGTGACCGTGCCGCCGTGGCCGCAGCCCTTGGCGGTGATGGTGATCGTCGAGCCCGCGTGGACGTCGAACGGGTTGACGGTGACGTTGCTCGGCCCGTTGGTGGCGACGGCGAGGGGGGCCGCGAGCCCGACCGCCGCGATTGCGGTGGCGGTCACCGCCAGAGTGCGTGCAGCACGCATGGTTGAACCTCCAGTGGAAGACGCCCCAAAGCGGTGCCCTGGGAGATTCGACGAGTACGCCTTCCATGACGAACCATCACAACCTGGGGCATTTCCTGCACTTCGGCGCTGCGCCACCCCGGTGAGGCGACACGCCGGGTGAACGGACCTCGCGGCGGACGGAACCGCAGGTCACAGCCGATCGGACTGCTTATCCGATGAATACTCGGATGGCTCAGCGCCGTGTCACCCGGCCCGCCCACAGCCCACCGCCCACCGCCGCCCCCGTCCGTACGGTCGCGCCGCCCCGGCTCCGGTCGCGCGCGGTCCCTGTCGCGGTCCCGCGCCGCGTCGGCATCCGGTCGCGCCCCGCCACCCGTCCGGACGCGCGGCCCACCCGTTCGCACCGTCCGGCGAGCCGGTTCGGCGATCCCCTCTTACCGTTCTCGACGACGCCACGAAGGGAGAACCATGCCCCCGAAGGACTTCCGCGTCGCCGTACGCAGGAGACGCCAACCCTGGGGCGTCCTGGCCCTCGCCATGCTCTCCGGGCTCGCGATGATGCGCAACGGGGTCGACGTCTCCGTCGGGCCGCCGCAGCCCGCCGCGGCGGCGCGTCCGATGGCGCGACCGCCCGCCCCGCCGCAGACGGAGGAGACGGCCGGGCTCGAACCGCTGCCGTTCGCCCCCGCCTCCCGGATCAAGATCCCCGCGATCCGGGTGGCCGCCCCGATCATGGACGTGGGCCTGGACCCGGACGGCTGGGTGTCGGCCCCGCCGCCCCAGGACGCCAATCTGGCCGGCTGGTACCAGAACGGCATCGCGCCGGGCCAGCGGGGCACGGCGGTCGTCGTCGGCCATGTCGACAACGACCGCGGCCCGGCGGTCTTCTACGGCCTCGGATCGCTGCGGAAGGGCCAGCACGTCGAGGTCGAGCGGTACGACGGCCGGGTTGCCGTCTTCGAGGTCTACGGCGTCGAGGTGTACGCCAAGAACGACTTCCCCGGCGTCCAGGTCTACGCCGACACCGGCCAGCCGGAGCTGCGGGTCATCACCTGCGGCGGCGGCTACACCCGGGCCAACGGCTACGACGGGAACGTCGTCGTCTACGCCCGCATGGTCGGCTCCCGCTGAGCCCCGCGCGCACGCGAAGGGCCCCGGCACCCGTCACGGTGCCGGGGCCCTCTTCGTACCGCGGCGGGGTCAGCGCCGCGGCACGGTCATGGTGTAGCCGGCGTCGAGGAGGGCGGGGAGGTAACGGCGGAGGGCGGCGACGCTCTGCGTGCGGTCGCCGCCCGCGTCGTGCGAGAGGACGACGACGCCGGGGCCCGCGCCGTCGAGGACGCGCCGGACGATGGTGCCGGTCCCCGGCTCCTTCCAGTCGAGCGTGTCGACGGACCAGGCGAGCGGTTCCATGCCCAACTCGGCGCCGATCTCGAAGGAGTGGCGGTTCCAGGCCCCGTAGGGGGCGCGGTACCAGAGCGGCGCGTCGCCGAGGGTCCGCTCGACGACCTCGCTGGTGGAGCCGAGCTCGTCGCGGATGCGGGAGGGCCGCAGCTTCGGGACGAGCGGATGCGACCAGGAGTGGTTGCCCACCACATGGCCGTCGGCGGCCATCCGCCGCAGCAGGTCGGGGTGGGCGGCCGCCATCTCCCCGCAGACGAAGAACATCGCACGGCAGCCGTACCGGCGCAGGGTCTCCAGGATGCCGGGGGTGTAGCGGGGGTCCGGCCCGTCGTCGAAGGTCAGCACCATGGAGCGCCCGACGCCGGACAGGCTGAGGAAGGGCCGCCGCCGGACGGGCGGGAGGGCGCGCGGCAGGGCCGGGGGCGCGTACGCGGTCATGGGCTGGAGCCGGTACGAGGACGGGCGCGGCCGGGCGGCGTGCGCCGGGGGCCCGGC